>JANPOJ010000326.1:0-27716 GCA_031427935.1 Ilumatobacteraceae bacterium
GACTGGACGAAAACCTGCATAAAAGGTGTGATCGTCGTTCCGATCAGTGCCATTATGGTGAACAAATAGATCGTATCAAAGCTGAACGTCGGTTCGATAAAACCTTCCGCAGCCGCCGACCAATCCGGTTTAGACAGAAACGCCGAGATGACATAAGCGAAAAAGACAAGCGACATGGCCAAAAATACACGTTCCACGCGCTTTTGCGAGCCTTTTCCTCTGCAATTACAGCTTTTTATTCACTTAAATCAAAAACTAAACACGTATGAAAAAAATCATTTCAGTAATTTTTATTGCTGCCTTTTTGTTTGCCTGCAACGATGCCAAAAAGGACGAAAAGGCAACAACAGAAGTAAAGACAGAAAATGGGAAGGCTCCTGTTGAACTTATTATGGACAGTAACTTAGTTAACGCAACTAAAGCTGCGATGACAGCTTTTGAAAACAAGGATGTTAATGGTTATACTGCAAATATGGATGACAATGTAATGTTCCGCTGGTCGGGTGGTGACAGCCTTGTTGGCAAAAAAGCGGTACAGGATTATTTTACCGGCAGGTATAATATCATTGACAATATCAAATTTTCAAACCATATCTTTCTTCCTGTTATGGCCAATGCAAGCCCTAATGGAGGTGTAACCTCAACCGGTAAATGGATGCTTCACTGGTATATGGTTGATGTGAAATATAAAAATGGCAAGGCAATCAATTTTTGGGCACACAATGCCCAGCATTATAATGATGCAGGCAAGATTGATCAATTTGCACCGGCGCCCCCCAACAAACCGGCAGCGAGATCGAACCCCTTGCGGGCCCCGCCGAAGTCGCCGTCCTTGAGCAACTGCAACGCCTGCTTGGCCTCGTCGGTGCCACGCGTGAGGTTGGGCCGCGCCGCTGCAGCGGCCACGCCGAACCCCAGTAGCGACAGGATCCCGGCAGCCACCAACCCGCCGAAGGCCGACCACAGCTGCAGCCGGCGTTGGCCAGAGCGACGCTGCACGGCGATCAAGGTGATCGCCAGGATGGGCGCGATGCCGATCGCCGCGCTGATCCCGAACCGATAGATGTTGCCGAGACGCGCCAGCACCTGCACGGCCACGCCGAACACGCCGGCGGTGATGACGGGGCGCATCGTGCGTTGCCAGCGATACGTCCACGGGGCAAGGGCGATGCACGAGATGCAGACCGCGGCGACGACGACGAGCAGCAGGCTGTCGATCAAGGTCGAGCCCGTGGGAGATGGCCCGCCCAATGCCACGCCGACACCGGCCGCGACGGAGATCCCGGCGACCCACATGTTGATGGTGCGGACATCCCGCCTCTGCCCCTCTGTCACCATCCGCCGAGGTTACTGGCGGGGAATGGTTCCCGGTATCGAAGCGAGTGCGCGGTCTGAGTCGGGAGTGCGCTGGTAACTTGACTGACCTCATGCGCAAGTCGTGGCCGTTCGCTCTCGCCGTGATCGTCGTTGGCGCTTTTGCGGGCTTGGCCATCGCCGGGCGCCCGGTACCGAGCGACACCTTCGTGCTCGACCCCAGCATCACCGTGCCGCTGGAGACGACATCGACGTCGGTGATCGCCAGCACGACCTCGATCGGCGAGCCGGCGACTTCGACCACGATTGCGGCCACAACCACCACGACCACCACGGCCGTCTCGACATCGACGTCGGTGGCGCCGACGACCACGGCAGCGCCGACCACGACCGACGCGCCCACCACCACGACGATCCCGGGCCCGCTGCCGCGCAACAAGGTTCGGTTGGTGCTGGCCAACGGCGACGGTCGCTTCAAGCTGGCCAGCGTGACGGCCGATCGCATCCGGTCGCTCGGCTACATCATCGATCTCGGCGACACCGTGAACCTTGTCGATGCGACCGTCATCTACTACCGGCCCGGCTTCGACGACGAGGCTCAGATCGCGGCCAACGACATCGGCGTGCCCGACGCGATCATCGTCGCCTTTCCCAAGAACTCGTCGCAGCCGATCACGAACGCCGACGACGGTGGCGACGTCATTGTCGTGCTCGGCCCCGATGCCCCGCGTTGAGCCCTGGCATCACCGACCACGGGTAGGCTGGCGAGTTCTATGAGCGTTGGCGAGCGTCCGGAGATGACCTTGCGCGACTACTGGCGCGTGATCATCCGCCGCTCGTGGATCGTGATCGCCGCCATCATCGCCACCGCTGCGCCGGCCATCGCCTTGTCGCTGCGACAATCGTCGATCTACCAGGCCGATGCCGACATGCTGATTCGCATCTCACCCGGCGAGTCGGTGTTCGGCAGCGGCCAGCAGACGATCAACCCCGACCGTCTGGTGCAGAACGAGATCTCGGTGCTCGAAGGCGACGTGGTGTACGCCAGGTTGATACAGAACCTCGGCCTCGACGAAGACCCGCCCACGGTGTCGGGCAGCGGCTTCACCGACGCCGATGTGATCACCGTCAGCGTCGAGAGCGGCGACCCGCAAACGGCGGCCACGTTGGCCAACGCCTACGTCGATGCATACATCGATGTGAAACGCGAGCAAGCGGTCAACGGCATGGTCGCTGCCAGTGCCGAGTTGCAGACCAAGATCACCGATCTGCAGTCCCAGATCGACACGCTCGACGCGCAGATCGGTGCCAGCAGCACCGACGACGACTCGGGTGCCGAAGCCGATCGTCGCTCGCTGGTCGATCAGCAGGCCTTGTTCCGCCAACGCATCGATCAGCTCCAGGTCGATGCGGCGTTGTCGGCCGGCAATGCCGAGTTGGTGCGCCCGGCGGAGGCCCCGATCAAACCGATCAAACCCACGCCGGTGCGTACCGCGACGCTCGCCTCGGTCGTCGGCCTGTTGTTGGGCCTCGGCGCAGCGTTCCTGATCGACCACCTCGACGACTCGGTGCGCACTGCCGACGACCTCGCCCGCCTCGGCGCCGACGTGCCCGTACTGGCGTCGGTGCCCAACGTGACCGGACGCGACAACAGGCCACTGGCGATCTCCGACCCAGAGAACCCGGCCGTCGAGGCGTACCGCAACCTGCGAACCAACGTGCAGTTCCTCGGCATCGAACGCAAGATGCGTTCGATCCAGGTCACCAGCACGCGCCCCGGCGAAGGCAAGACCACCACTGCCGCCAACCTCGCGGTTGTGTTGTCGCAGACCGGCGCCAACGTCGTGTTGGTCGATGCCGATCTGCGCAAGCCCGACCTGCACCGCATGTTCGCCATCGATGGCAGCAACGGCCTGACCAACAACCTGGCCGGTGACCCGATGGAGCTGACCATCCAGCGCATCACCGATCAACTGTGGGTCATCGTGGGCGGGCCGGTGCCGCCGAACCCCAGCGAGTTGCTCAGCGGCCGGCGCATGGATGCGTTCGCCGAAGAGCTCTCCCGCCGGTTCGACTACGTGATCATCGATTCGGCGCCGCTGCTTGCAGTCAGCGATGCGGCTGCGCTGTCGCGCCACGTCGACGGCGTGCTGCTGGTCGCCCAGTCGAAGCGGGTGTCGCTGCCGCAACTGCGCCAGAGCCTGGCAACCCTCGACCGCGTCGGCGCCCCGCTGCTGGGCATCGTCATGACGAGGGCCAAGATCGACACCCAGGTCACCGGCGAGTACGACTACGGCACGCCCGGCCAGCAGAAACGGCGACGGTAGCCATCGCCCCAATGGATGCCACCCAGCTGCTCGTCGTGCGTCACGGGCAATCGGAGTGGAACGCCATCGGCCGGTGGCAAGGCCACGCCGACCCGGCGCTGACCGAACTCGGACGACGACAGGCCTACGTTGCCGCGGCGTCGATCGGCGCCGTCGACGGCATCGTGTCGAGCGATCTGCTGCGCGCTGCCGAGACCGCGGCGATCATCGCCCAGCAGTTGGGTGTCGGGCCGGTGGTGGTCGACGAACGCCTCCGCGAGCGCCACGTGGGTGAATGGACCGGGTTGATCAAGGCGGAGATCGACAAGGGCTGGCCGGGTTGGTTGGACGACGGCCGGCGACCCGACGGCTTCGAAGATGTCGAGATCGTGCTGGACCGTGTGACCGAGGCACTGGAAGCGATGCACGCGGCGAGTCCGGGTGGCTCGTTGTTGGTTGTGGCCCACGGTGGTGTCATCCGCTCGCTGGCTGCGACGCACGGCCTTGCCGACGCTCCGGTTGCCTACCTCGCCGGCGTCACCGCCAGCGTGTCATCCAAGGGTCTATCGGTCGGCGAGCGGGTGGCGCTGCTGGAGCGTCACGTCGTCACGACTCAGAACGACGCGTTGTAGATCGACGTCGAAACGGCCGACGGGTGCTCGGCCACCAGCGACAGCAGTTGGTCGATCAGCGCCAGGTGCTCGTCGTTGGTGATGGCGTGGTGGAGCATGACCCCAACCGGCGCCGACCCCTGCGTGATCTGTTCAGCGATCTGCGTGCCGACACGCTCGCGCGTCCAGGGCTCACCCTTGGTCTTGGCGAACCAGTCGACCGTCACCGGTACCTCGGCGAGCTCGGCGCGGCCGAAGGGCACGGCCGTGTGATCGCGAGACAGCACCTGGAAGCCGAGGTTGGCCAACGCTGCGGTTGTCTGCTCGGTAGAGCGGTTCCACGGCGGGGTGAAGATGGGCCCGACATACGGGTGCAACTGCCCGCCGACCACGGCGCGGCCCTGGGCGATGTCGGCCGGTCACGCATCGACACCGAGCCTCCCCGTCAGCACCGCGTCGGCCATCTCGAGCAGCTCGGGCAACACGGCCAGCGTGGCGTAGTTCACGCGGTTGACCGCCCGAATCGCTCGCTCGGCGACGAACGCCGCGGCGGTGTACCAGCGCAGTTCGGCGTCGCTCGGCAATGCTGCGATCGCGCTGTAGCCGTCGAGGAACTGTTCGGCCAGGCCGTCCACCGAAATCAGGGGAGTGGACCGCCGAATGGTCAGCAGCGATGCAAGCATGCTGCCGATGTCGGCTGCCGCCGGCCCGGATCCACCTTGATCGAAGTCGATCATGTGGACATCGTCGCCGTAGAACAACACGTTGTTGGCATGCACGTCGCCGTGCAAGCACACCGTGGCCTGGGGTATGGGGGGACCACCGGCCAACTTGTCGCGGAGCCGACCCATCGGCACGGCCACGTCTGATCGAGCGGTCGCGACCAGGTCTGCGCTGTTGAGCACGCGATCGAGGCGATATCGCTGGAACGGCCCGCGACCGAAATCGTTCGGCAGGCTGTGGACGTTGGCGAGCGCCGAACCGAACCGGGCCATTGCCAGTGGCCGGAGGTCGTCGGGCAACTGGGTCCATGGCCGCCCGCGCATCGGCTCGAGCACCACGATTCGGTCGGGCCGCGCCCAGCCGAGTGCCCGAGGTGTGCGGATGCCGTCGAGCATCGCCACCGACGCAGCGACGCGGTTGTACTGGTTGGCGACGTCGAGCACGTCGCGATTGCGGTATGCCTTGGCGAAGCCGGAGATCTGGCCGCGAGTGTCGAGCAGGCGTGCGGTCGCCGAACGTTCCGGCGCGTATTCGACGAGGCGCGACTGGTCCCACGCGACGCCGCTGGTGCGGCAGACGCGAACGGGGGGATTGAGCAGCGTGGCCAGGTTGCGCAACTTCCGGTCGTTGGGCACGGTCCACCACACGGTGTCGGTGCGCGGGTCGTGGGCCACGCCCGGCATTCCGTGCACGGGTTCGATCTTGGCCTCGGCGTCGTGGAACGCAACAGCGCTGTTCGCAAACGTCCGCGCGGACATCGCGTACTCGCGGCCGTCGGCGATCACGTCGTAGACGACGCCCAGGCTCTCCCCGACGCGGTACTTGGCGCGCCGCAAGCTGCACCACTCCATCGCACCTTCGTGGTGGGTGATGCGGCCGATGATCTCGCTGACCGTCTCGGGGTCGAGCAGCAGATCCCGCGACGGGATCACCGGATCGGCGACGAATGCTGTCAGAGGACTCGCGGTGGTCATGGGCACGTGTTCCGCCTTTCCCACGACACGTCCGTGGCCGCCGTCCACTCCAGGAGATCTCGGGTGTCGCCGCGCGACACCGTGCACTGCAATGCGCCATGCGCCGTCTGGTCGTCGAGCATGACGACGGAATCGCCAGGGCACGACACCGTGACGATGTCGGCCTCGATGGCTGCCCAGATGTCGATGTCGAGCTCCGCGGTTCCGTCGGCCAGGTTCTTGGTGCGATCGACGTCGAGATCGAACCCGACGACGTTGAAACCGGCGGCGACGGCTGCCATGGCGAGTGGCAGGCCGACGTAACCCTGACCGACCACGACGACGCGCTGATGGGCCCGCTCGGTGTGCACGGTGTGGCCTCTCAGTGTCCCGCGTGTGCGAGCGAACGGGCCCGTACCCACTCGAGTTGACGCGCCAGGCCGTCGACCAGCGTGGTGGACGGCGACCAGCCGAGGGCGTGACGGGCGATGCGGGTGTCGGCGGCGGTGCGGCGCACGTTTCCCTTGCCGTCGCCCGCGTTGCGGATGTCGAGTGACGAACCGGCGAGGTCCTCGATGATCGAGATCACCTGCAGCATGGTCGCTTCCTCGCCGCCACCGATGTTGAGCACCAGGGGCACATCGAGCACCACCCCGGCGCGCAACGTGGCGTCGACGGCATCGGCCACGAACGTGAAATCCTGCGACTGCAGGCCATCGCCGTTGAGCACGAACGCAGGCCCTCCGATGCTCGCCTCGCACAGCCGGCGCATCGCCATGTCGGGTCGCTGCCGCGGGCCGTAGACGGTGAAGTAGCGCAGTGCGGTGACCGACAGGCCGAGGCCTCGGTAGATGTCGGCAAGGTCTTCGCACATGCGCTTGGTCGCGCCATACGGTGACCGCGGATGCGTCGGGGTGACCCCTTCGATGCAGGGGTATTCCTCGGTGTCGCCGTACACCGAAGACGAGGAAGCCATGGCCACCCGCGGGCATCCGGCGGCGAGGGCGTGTTCGAGCACGCGCTGTGTGGCGATCAGGTTGTCATGCACGTACCCGGCGAACGATTCGCCGAAGCTGGCACGCACGCCGGCTTGCGCAGCGAGGTGGAACACGATGGGGCGATCGGCGAAGATCCGATCCAGCGGTGCGTCGCCGAGGTCGGCCTCGATCAGGTCGAACCGCGCCTCGTTGCGCAGCGCGGCGAGGTTGGCTTCCTTGTCGGGTCGGGCGTAGTAGTTGGTGAACGCGTCGATGCCAGTGACCTTCCAGCCATCACCGATCAACCGCTCGGCCAGGTGCGAGCCGATGAAGCCGGCCGCGCCGGTGACGATGGCGTGCATGGATCCGTCGCGCCGTGTCATGACGCCGCCAGGAATGGGTCGTCGCGCTCGTTGGCCAGGTCGACGAGCAACTCCGCAGTGCGCTCGGCACCGCGGTAGTCGGTGCGGTCGATCGGCCGCCGCGGGCGGTGCATCATCCGATGCACCGCGTGCCACATGCGCTCCGGCGTGATCGCGTCGGGATGCAGCATGTCGGCCAGACCGAGGGCGACCAGATCGTTGGCCCGGATCAGTTGCTCCGCGCTCGGCCGCACACGCGGGATCACCAACGCGGGTACTCCGGTCTGCAGCACCTCGGAGACCGTGTTGTAGCCGCCCATGGTCACCACGCCGCGCGCCCCGGCCAACACGTTGGCCATGTCATGCCGGAACTCGAACAGCCGGATGTGTTCACCGTCGCAGCGGTTCGCCAAGCGGCTGACCTCCTCGGCGGCCATCAGCGGGCCGGTGACGACCACGATGGGGCACGCCAGCGGCTGGTGCTGTTCGGCGTCGAGAACCGCATGGATCGTCTCGTGACCATCGCTGCCACCGCCAACGGTCACCAGGAGGTACCCGTCGGGGAGGTCGTCGGGTGCGGTCGTCGCCGGGCTGTTGCCGACGAACCCGACGTGGGTCACGGGAACCGGCATCTTGACGCCGTCGAGGCAGCTCAATGCACCGCTCGTGGTGTTGTCGGGCCCGTACACGAGGGCGCAGTCGTAGTACCGCTCGACAGCCGACAAGGTGTCGGACTCGCGCCACGCGGCGCGCACGCGCGCTGGGTCGTCTTCCACGTTTCGCAACCCGAGCACGATGCGGGCCCGCCCACGTTCGCGGAGCAGTTCGAGCATCGGCACCAGTTCGTCGCGCAGGCCGAGCGGGATCTTGTCGACCACCACGACATCGGGATCGAACGCCGCTGCCGCGCTGCGCAGGATCTTGGACCGCATCGATTCGATCATCGGCATGTCGACGCCGAGGGTGGCGTACAAGGTGCCGTCGGCCTTGCGGCGGAACACCGGCAACTTCACGGTGTCGACGCGTTGGGGGAGTACGAAGCTACCGAGGGCGGCCGAGCCAGTGACGATCAACGCCGTGGCATCGGGGTCGGCCTCGGTGACTGCCCGCGCCAGATTGATGGTGCGGCGCAGACGACCCAGGCCGGCGCACTCGTTGGTGATGAAGAGCGCGCGCAGGCCGTCTGAGTCGAGGAATGCGGGAACGGTGGTGGGCTGCATCACTGCGCGCCCGCGAAGTAGTCGACGATGGTTGCCGGGTCGGGCGGGCTGAACTGGGCGAGAAAGCCTTCGGGAGTCTGCCGTGAACGGCGGTGCAGGCGTGAGTACAGACCGCCGCGGCGCATCAGCATGTCGTGGGTACCTTCTTCGACGATGGCGCCGCCGTCGAGCACCACGACGCGGTCGGCGCGTCGCACCGTCGACAACCGGTGGGCGATGATCAGCATCGTGCGCGACTTGGGCAGGTTGTCGAGTGCGGCGACGATCAATTCCTCCGACTGCGTGTCGAGCGCGCTGGTCGGCTCGTCGAGGATCAAGATGGGGGCGTCGCGCAAGATGGCTCGAGCGATAGCGATGCGCTGTCGTTGCCCACCCGACAGGTCGACCCCGCGTTCGGCCAGGTGGGTGTCGAGGCCGTCGGGCAACCGATCGGTGAACTCGTCGACCAGCGCAAGCTTGGCAGCGCGCTCCACGGCGCTCCACGACGCGCCCGGCCAGCCGCAGGCGATGTTCTCGCGAATGGTGCCGCGCAGCAACACCGTGTCCTGCAGCACCATCGAGACCTGTGAGCGCAGCGACGACAACGCGTAGTCGCGGGTGTCGCGTTCGTCGATCAGCACCGTGCCGAGGCGCGGCTCGATCAGGCGCGGCACCAGCGCCGCCAGTGTCGACTTGCCTGCGCCGGTCGGGCCGACCAGCGCCACGGTCTCGCCCGCCTGGATGTCGAACGAGACGGCCCACAGCACCGGCTCGCGTCCGTAGGAGAAGGTCACCTCGTCGAAACGGATGTGGCCGTGAAAGGGCGGCGCCAGGATGGCACCTGGTCGATCGCGGATGTCGGGCTCGGTCGACAGCACGTCTTCGATGCGCTCCGCCGCGGCCATGCCCTTGGTGAAGATCGTCGTCAACTTCGACAGCGCCCGCACCGGCTTGTACAACGAGCCGACGTAGGTGAGGAAGATCAGCAACACGCCGAGCTTCATCTGGCCGCTGGCAACACGATTGGCACCGACCCACAGCACGATCAGCGTCGACAGCAACCCTGCGGCATCGACCATCGGGGCGAACCGGGCCTGCAGCCGCACTGCTTCGACGCCGGCGACCAGGCTGTCGCCGGACAGTTGCTCGAAGTGACCCGACTGATGACGTTCGAGCGTGAACGCCTGCACGAGACCGATGGCGCCGAGGCTCTCCGTCGCGGCCGAGGCGACCGCGCCATCGGCTCGCCGAACGCGTCGCGATGCCTGGCGCAGCGTGCGACGTGAGCGGTGGATCGCGAACGCCAACAGCGGGGTGGTCATCAGGCTCAGCAAGGTGAGGAACGGATCCACCTCGAGCATCACCACGAACATGCCGACGACCAGCAGCAGATTGGGGAACAGGTTGGCCAGCATCTGCACCAACAGGTCCTGGGTGTGATCGACATCGGCGGTCACGCGAGCCGTGAGGTCGCCCACCTGGTGCTGCTTGTGGTAGCCGAGCGACAGGCGGTGGAGATGGGTGAACGCCCGCCCTCGCATGTCGTTGGCAACGTGGAGACCGGCCGACGACAACAGGCGGGTCGACCAGTAGTCGAACAGCGCACCGATGGCGACGATCGCGGCGAGGCTGCCGACCGCGAGGATGAGATCGTTGCGGATGGCCGAGGCCCCGCGAGGCGAACCGGTGAGGGCGTGATCGACCAGCCAGCCGAGTGGCCAGGGCTCGGCCAGCTTGGTCGCGACCTGGAGCACAGCGAGTATCGAGCCGAGGAGCAACGCCGGCCAGTACCTGCTGACATGGGCGCGCAGCAGGGGACGAACAACTCGGGTTGATCGGCGACTTGCGGGGCGATTCGTCAGATTTGTGGTCGCGGTAGTGGCCACAGGAAAGTGCCTCTCTCGTCCCAAATCGATGGAGGTGAATTTCCGGCTACGAGGACATGTTGCCGAGGCATTCAGCGTGGCTGAGATTGCCGACGCGGCCCACTGGACGTTGGTACTAGCACCCGAGGCGACATCCGAGCCGCGGCGCGTTTCATCACCTCACGGTCAGTGCAGGCGCCGCCGCAGTTCGACGTAGACCGGTTCGCCGACGACGGCGATCAGTTCGTCCGCGAGGGAGTCCACGACCGGGCTTTCACCCACATACGCCTCTGGCCCTTCGGTGCAACACCAGTGCATCGTGTCGCCGTCGTCGCCCCAATCGCGCCGCTCCCACCCTCGTACCGTGGCGATCTCGGTACCGTCGGCAACGGCCTGCCAATCGATCTTGATCGGCAGTTGCCAGCACACCGACGGCTTCCAGGCCGTCGGGGATTCCTCTGCATGCAACGCAGCGAGGTGCAACGCGCATCCTTCGCCGCCGACGAACCCGCGACGGTTCAAGAAGATGCACGCATCGTCGACCACCTTGGTGTTGGTGCGTGTTTCGTCGCTGAACACGTCGTTTGCGTCGATGGCCTGGTGGTGTTGGAACAGATCGGCATCGAGCGTTGCCGCCAGCGCCGAGATGGTCATCGCTTCCTCCGGATCGGCCATTTCGGCGCCGATCGAACAGCAGCCCTGGTTCAAGTGCTCGGCTGGTTCGTCGAGGATCCCCTTGCACCCGCGACCCCAGATGCATGTCCAGTTCGAAGTCAGGAACGCTCGATCGAAGCGCCAGGTCACATCGCCGTCGACGATCTCCTCGCTGCCCGTGTCACCCGTGCGGGGTGGATGGTTCACCCGGCCATCCGCAGACGGCTCTCGAAATCCTCGTGATTGAGGTAGGCGCCGCACAGCGTTCGCTTGCCGGTGTAGGCGCGCCGGCCATGGAGCGCGCGCCAGTTGTCGAACAGCAATGCGTCGCCAGGTCGTAAGACTTCGCTCCATTGCATCGACTCGCTGTTGGCCAGATGGTCGAAGGCGCGAAGCGCTGTGTAGAGCTGTGCCATCTCGTCGGGCGGCAACAGAAACGGGGCACGGTCGGAGTTGTTGTACGACACCTGGACGAGGGCGCCGGTGTGATCGTGGCGAAAGACCGGTCGGGCCGACATCAGGTGCGAGCCGTCGCCGATGTATTGACCCGGAATCGCAACCGTCGACAACACGTCGAACAACTGTGGCTCCTTGGCACGCAACACCTCGGCGATCTTGAAGCCGTCGACCAGCGTCGACTCGCCACCGGTGCCGTCGAAGTACAGGCAGTGCAGCATCTGCAACCCCGGGGCGTCGTGGCTGTACGTGCCGTCGGTGTGCGCCGACAGGTAGTGGTTGGTGTAGGCGAGGTCGGCCTTCTCGAGGTCGGCGGTGAACTCCCAGAACCCGCCGAAGATGGTCTCGCGCACGTAACCGACACGGCGGATCAACGCTTCGGTCGCCTCGGCGGTTGCCGGGGTGCCGGTGACGATCGCGAAACCGTAGGTGGCCACTGTCGACAGCCACTGGTGCACACCTTCGTCGCTGCGCATCACGGCATCGTGAGCGACGCGTATCGGTGCGTCCGCGATGGTGGCGTTGTCCCACAGCACCGGTCGTGGTGCGGTCGCGATCCGCGCCGAATCCGGGGAGCGGAACCGGTGCAGGAACTCGACGGGCAGCAACGACACGTCGGTCTCGTCGTGCCAGGTGATGCGGGCGACGAGGTGATCGGCACTGACCGATGTCGCCCGGAGATCGGGCGCCAACGCAGCGGTGTCGAGCTGGCGCTGCTGCGTGACGGGATGGACCGTGGCGTCGTCATGGGCGTGATCGCGCAGCCACAGCCACGGGTACCAACTCTCGGTCCCGTCGTCCCAGGTGACGTGCATGCACGAGTCGGTCGGTCGGATCTGGTCGATGGTCGCCACCCGGCAATTCTGCCATCGAACCTGCAAGGCTGATGCGGTGACGACGGAAAACTACGACCTGATCATCGTCGGAACAGGTTCCGGCAACTCGGTCGTCAGCAGCGACATGGATGGATGGCGGATCGCCATCGTCGAACGGTGGGCGTTCGGCGGCACGTGCCTGAACCGTGGCTGCATTCCCTCGAAGATGCTGGTCTACGCCGCCGACGTTGCCGAGTCCGCCGGTGCCGACAACGCCCCGAAGTACGGGGTGACCACCCGGTTCGAGTCCGCCGATTGGCCGGCGATCGTTCGCCGCGTCTTCACCCGGATCGACCCGATCGTCGAGGGAGGTCGGGAGTACCGCTACAGCCTCCCCAACGTGACGGTCTACGAGGGCGATGCACATTTTGTCGGCGAGCGCACCCTGCAGGTCAACGGCATGACGATCACGGGCGAGCGCATCGTGCTGGCCACGGGAGCACGACCGTTCATCCCGGCGGTCCCGGGCATCGACGAGGTGCCGTTCCACACCAGCGACACCATCTTGCGAGTTGCCCATCAGCCGAAGCACCTCGTGGTGCTCGGTGGTGGATTCATCGCTGCCGAGTTGAGTCACGTGTTTCGATCGCTCGGCTCCCGCGTGACGATCATCAACCGCGGTCACCGATTGTTGAGCGCCGAGGATCACGACATCTCGCAAGCGTTCACCGAGGTGGTGGCCGACCGATTCGAACTGGTCCTCGGCGCGCGCGTGGATCGTGTGTACATGACAGCGCAGGGTGTCGGTGTACGGGTGACCACCGCAGGCGGCGAGCAGGTGGTGGAGGGCGACACGTTGCTGGTCGCTGCGGGGCGCATGGCGAACGGCGACCAGATCGATGCCGACCTGGCCGGTATCGAGATCGGCTCGATGGGTGAGGTGATCGTCGATGCGTACGGCAGGACGAGCGCGCCGGGGGTCTGGGCACTGGGTGACGTGAACGGCCGGCATCAGTTGAAGCACATGGCGAACGGGGAGGCCGACGTCGTTCGCCACAACGTGATGCACCCCGACGATCTGCGACCGCTCGACCCTCGTCCCGCGCCGCACGCCGTGTTCGCCAGCCCGCAGGTCGGTGCCGTGGGGTTGACCGAAGCACAGGCCGACGCATCGGGCCGGGCGTTCACCATGATCAGCCACTCCTACGGCGGCGCCGCATACGGGTGGGCCTTGGAGGACACCACCGGGTTCTGCAAGTTGCTCGGCGACCCGGCAACGCGCACGCTGATCGGCGCCCACGTGATCGGATACCAGGCGTCGCTACTGGTGCAACTGCTGGTGCAGGGGATGCACCTCGGCAACACCGTCGACCAGTTGGCGACCGGACAGGTGTGGATCCATCCGGCGTTATCGGAGGTCGTCGAGCAAGCCCTGTTCAAGCTGATCGATGCCTTCGACCAGGCTTGATTCTTTTCTCACCCGTCTTTAACTCGATGTCGGTAGACCCCTCACCTGCAACGTTGATGATGACTGTCGTTGTACCCATCGAATTGGAGATTGAGCATGAACAAGAAGCTTGTAGGAACGGGCCTGGCGATCGGTTTGGTAGCGGGCGCAGGCGCTGGTTTGATCCTCGAACTGTCCGGCAACGTCGGCGCAGCCTCACGAGCACCGACCGCAGTCGTCGTCGGGGACTCGTCGACCGACGCCACCGCTGACACGACGGCCCCCGCTGACCCCGTTCGACCTGACCCGTCGACCCGGCTCGGCGACGTGCTGAAGCCGCTCGTCGACGACGGGACCATCACGCAGGATCAGGCCGACAAGGTGATCGCGGCCATCGTCGCGGCCCGCCCGGTCGGTGGACCCGGCATGGGTGGCCCGATGGGCGGCGGTCATCGCGGCTTCGGTGGTCCCGGCGGTCGCGTCGGCTTCGGGCTCGATGTCGTCGCGACCACGCTCGGCCTCACCGCCGACGAAGTTCGCACCGCGCTCGAGAGTGGTCAGTCGCTCGCTGATCTGGCCGTCAGCAAGGGCAAGACCGCCCAGGACGTGATCGATGCCATCGTCGCCGAGGCGACCACGAAGCTCAACACCGCCGTGACCGACGGCAAGCTGACGCAGGCCGAGGCTGACGCCCGCCTGGCCGACATCACCACGCACGCCACGGAGTTCGTCAACAGCACGCCTCCGGTCGGTGGGCCCGGTTTCGGCCGCGGTTTCGGTGGCCCTGGCCATCACGGTGCCGACAACGATGCCGACGACGATGCCCCCGTGGGCGCCACTGCGCCGACTGATACCACCGCCACCACCGACACTGTCGCCGGCTGAAGTTCTTGGCTCGGCCGGGATGACTTCCTCCCTCGTCATCCCGGCCGGTCAGAATGACGTCCTATGAGTGCGCGTGTCTTGATTGCCGACGACGATCGGGCCATCCGCGACGCACTGACCCGTGCGCTCGTGCTCGAGGGCTACGACGTCGTGCAAGCGAGCGATGGCAACACGGCGCTCTCGCTGATCGAGTCGACCCAGCCGGATGTGGCGATCCTCGATGTGATGATGCCCAACATCGACGGCTTGACCGTGTGCCGTGTACTGCGTGCTGAGCGCAACCGGCTACCGGTGCTGATGCTGACCGCTCGCACCGAAACGCCCGACCGCGTCGCCGGCCTCGATGCCGGCGCCGACGACTACCTCGCCAAGCCGTTCGACCTCGACGAGTTGCTGGCCCGCCTGCGGGCGTTGTTGCGGCGGACGAGATCGAACGACGACCCCGACGGCGACGCCGTGCAACTCGCCGACCTGCGACTCGACCCGACATCGCGTCGGGTGTGGCGCGGCGAGCGCGAGATCGAACTGTCGAAGACGGAGTTCGACCTGCTCGAGTTGCTGCTGCGCAACCAGGGAATCGTGCTCGACCACTCGACGATCTACGACCGCATCTGGGGCTACGACTTCGGACCCGACAGCAAGAACCTCGCCGTGTACATCTCGTACCTGCGCCGCAAGCTCGAGTTGCCTGGCGAGAGCAAGGTCATCCACACCGTCCGCGGTGTCGGCTATTCGGCGCGGTCGATGTGAGCCTGCGCCTCAAGATCGTCGCCGCGCTGGTGTTGCTGGCGGCGTGCGCCACCGCCGCCGTCGGCGTGTCGTCGTACGTGTCCACGCGGCACGAGTTGAACGAGGTCGTCGACCGCTCGCTGCGCGACGCCGCAGCCAATCCGGTGCAACTGTTGCGGTTCTTCGGTCGCGGCCCGGGGTTCGGCGCGCCAGGTCGTGGTGGCTTCGATCCCGACACCGACGGCGACGGTGTTCCGACCGATGCGCTGCCCCGGGTCTTCGATGCGGTGCTGGCTCAGATCATCGGCGCCGACGGCGCCATCGTGCGGTCACCGCAATCCGGCGAACTGCCCGTCGACGACTCCGATCGGGCCGTGGCCAGCGGCGCATCCACCGGCATCAGCGAGCCACGCGATGTCACCGTCGAGGGCGAGGCCTTCCGCATGCTGACGATCCCGGTCGACGGTGGCGGCGCGGTGCAGATCGCCCGCTCGGCTCGTGAGACCCAACGTGCGCTCGACGTCATCCGCGAACGCACGTTGCTGTCGGTGGCGTTCGTCATCATCGGCGCGGCATTTCTCGGCTGGTTGATCGGCAGGCAGGTCACCCGCCGCCTCGTCCGCCTCACCGAGGCCGCCGACGATGTCGCTGAGACCGGTCGCCTCGACGTCGAAGTGCCGGTCAGCGGGTCCGATGAAACGGGCCGCCTGGGCAAGGCGATGAACGGGATGCTCGGCGCCTTGGCGCGCAGCCGCGAGCAGCAACAACAGTTGGTGCAGGACGCCGGTCATGAGTTGCGCACGCCATTGACGAGCCTGCGCACCAATGTTGCCGTGCTGCGCCGGATGGACAACCTGGCGCCCGAGGCCCGTCAGCAACTCGTCGACGATCTCGACAGTGAGACCAAGGAGCTGACCGCGCTGGTCAACGAACTGGTCGAGCTGGCAACCGATCGGCGCGACGACGAGCCAGAGCAGGACTGCGATTTGCAGGCGCTGTGCGAACAGGCTGCGGCGCGGGTGCGGCGCCGGACCGGTCGTGAGATCACCGTGACGGGTGACGACTCGCAGGTGTCGTGCCGCCCTGCGGCGATCGACCGGGCCGTCGTCAACTTGATCGACAACGCCGCCAAGTTCAGCACCGATGGCGTGATCCAGGTGGCGTTGCACGACGGCCGGGTGGCGATCAGCGACCGTGGCCCCGGCATCCCCGACGACGATCTTGCGCACATCTTCGATCGCTTCTACCGATCGGTTGCCTCGCGCAGCTTGCCCGGCTCGGGCCTCGGCCTGGCGATCGTGCGCGACATCGTCGAGTCGCACGGTGGCACCGTGTTCGCCGAGCCTCGCGACGGCGGTGGCAGCACCGTCGGCTTCACCCTGGCCACCCTGCCTGCAACCCCCGGCGCCGCCACGTCCCCCGGTGCGCTGCCCTCCGTCGCCCCGCCTCCGCCCGTGCCTCCCGTGGCCGTTCCCGCCGCGTCGCCCGCGACCGGTTCGCCCGTGTCCTCCGCCCCTCCCCCCGCCTGAGGCGTGTGTGAGCTGACGCCCCGTGGCGGGGAGCGGTGGCTCAGCGAGGTGGTGGAATCTCGCCGGAGCCGCGGGTGATCATCGTGGTCGGCACGATGTAGGTCTGCGTCGGCGAGCGGTCGCCGTCGAGTCGGGCGAAGAGCGCGGTCGCTGCCTGCCGCCCGATCGCGGTCGGATCCTGCGCTAGCACGGTGATGGCCGGATCGAGGAGATCACTCATCGGCACATCGTCGAAACCCACGAGGGCGATGTCGTGATGCTTCCTCGCCGACCGGAGGCCGCGCACGACGCCGATCGTCACGAGGTTCTGCGCGGCGAAGATCGCAGTCGGCGGTTCATCGAGTGACAGCAGATCCTGGTCGCAGTAACGTTGGATCAATGGATCCGCAGGGTGGGCAAGTGAGTTCGGGTGGCGATCATCTCCAGCCGGTCCTGTCGGCGCGTGGTCTGCTGAAGCGATTCGGGCGGGTGACGGCGCTCGTCGACGCCAACCTCGAGCTGTACCCGCGTGAGGTGCTCGCAGTCATCGGCGACAACGGCGCCGGTAAGTCGTCGTTGATCAAATGCCTTTCTGGCGCGATGGTTCCCGACGAAGGCGAGATCGAGCTGGAAGGCCTACCGGTCCATTTCCGGCGTCCCTCCGAAGCGCGAGCAGCCGGGATCGAGACCGTGTATCAGACCCGTGCCGTTGCGCCGGCCCTCGACATTGCCAGCAACATGTTTCTCGCCCGCGAGCGTCGACGCCGGGCGGTCAGCGCCAGGCCGTTGCCGTCGCCCGGGCCGCGGCGTTCGGCAGTAAGGTCGTGATCCTCGACGAGCCGACGGCGGCACTCGGTGTGAAGGAGTCGGGACTGGTGCTGCAACTGATCAGGGACCTTCGCGACCGGGGTCTTGCTGTCATCCTGATCAGCCACAACATGCCTCACGTGTTCGAAGTCGCCGACCGCATTCACATCCAGCGGCTCGGGCGGCGGGTCGCTGTTGTCACCCCGAAGACGCACACCATGGCTGATGCGGTCGCCATCATGACGGGCGCAGTCACCGTCGACGACGCGGCCTGAACTGGTCAGCAAGTGATCGTCGTCGGGGGGGAAGCGTTGGTCGACCTGGTGATCGATCCCGACGGTTCGGTCACGGCCAAGTTGGGCGGCGGGCCGTTCAACAGCGCCCGGGCGATCGGCCGGTTGGGTAGCGACGTCGCGTTCCTCGGAGCGCTGTCGCTCGACCGCTTCGGCACGTTGCTGCACCGCCAGTTGCTCCACGATGCGGTGGATGACTCGCTTGTGCAGTTCACGGAGTTGCCGACCACATTGGCCTCGGCCGAGCTCGACGAGCAGGGTGCCGCCACGTACCACTTCTACCTCACCGAAACTGCCGCGCCGAACCTTCACCCGCTGACCTTGCCGGCGGGAGTCCGGGTCCTCCACGTCGGAACCCTCGGCTTGGTCCTCGAACCGATGGCGTCGACGTTGGAGACGATCGTCAACTGCTGCGACGACGATGTGCTCGTGCTGCTCGACCCCAACTGCCGCCCACGAGTCACCAGCGATCGGCTCGGGTACACCGCACGGTTGCAACGGATGTTGCGGCGCGCCGATGTCGTGAAGGTCAGCACCGACGATCTGGAGTTCATGGCGCCCGGCGACCATGTTGCGGGGGTGCGGATGATGCTCGAGTACGGAGCGCACGTCGTGCTGCACACCGATGGCGGCCGCAGCGTGCACATTCACTGGCCGACGGCCGAGATCGAGGTGCCGGTTCCTGCCGTGGAAGTCGTCGACACCATCGGCGCCGGCGATGCGTTCGGCGGGGCGTTTGCGGCATGGTGGGATCAAGCCGGCCTCGGCCGGCGCGACCTCGACGATGATGGCGCCGTGCGCGCTGCAGTCACTGCTGCGGTCGAGGTTGCTGCCGTCAGCTGCACACGTGTTGGCGCCCAGCCGCCTCGTCGCGACGAGCTGGGCGACACGTGGAGGCCGACCGGTTCGTGATCGAGCTGTCGGTTGCCGACGCGATCGAGCGCGCCGCCGCCATGGCCACCGGCGATCGGACGATCCTCGGCCTGGTCGGTTGCCCGGGCTCGGGCAAGTCGACGTTGTCCGCGGCGATAACCGCGCGTGTCGCGTCGAGCGTCGTGGTGCCGATGGACGGCTTCCACATGTTGAACGAGGACCTCGTGCGACTTGGGCGGCGCGATCGCAAGGGCGCGTCCGACACCTTCGACGTCGACGGGTACGTGGCGCTGCTCGAGCGGGTCCGCCGACAGGACGCCACGGATGTGGTCACCGCACCGCGCTACGACCGGGCGGCGAGCGCGCCCGTGCCCGACGCCATCACCGTCGAGCCGGAGGCAACGTTGGTCATCACGGAAGGCAATTATCTTCTGCTCGATCGCGAACCCTGGACAGCAGTTCGTCCCCTGCTCGACGAGGTGTGGTTCGTCGACGTCGACGACTCCGTTCGGGTGACGCGCCTGATCGCTCGCCACATCGAGTTCGGCAAGTCACCCGACGAGGCAGTCGAGTGGGTGATGCGATCCGACGAGGCAAACGCGCTGGTCGTCGCCGCGACGCGTAGTCGCGCCGACGCGGTCGTTCGGATGGGCTGACCCGTCGCCCCCCTTCGGCTGACGGTGTGACGATGCTCACGAGCGCCTTTGCAGACCCGATCCATGTCAGGGCATTCGGCGCTACTTGGCGGCTCCCGCCGACCGAGCGCGTCAGGCGGTTGTCAACTCACCCTGACGACAACTAGAGTTGTCGCTTTGGAGATCTTGCCGAGAGCTCGCAAGCACAGGATCTCCGACGACGACATCCGGCACGCATTCAACAACGCCGTTGCTGCAATCACCGCACCACACCAGCCCGACTTCACCATGGTCGTCGGCGCGGACCTGAACGGGCAGCTGTTGGAAATCGGCGTGCTCGCCGCTGACGACAACGACTACGTGATCCACGCCATGCGGGCGCGCGCCAAGTACGTGAAGATGATCAAGCCGAAACGAGGTGGCCAGCCATGAAGACCAAGAAGCACCCACGAGAGCTCAGCGACGCCGACGTCGAGGCCATCGTCACTGCCTTCGACGACAACGTCGATGATGCCTACTCTGTCACCGATTCCGCCACGTTGGCCGAGTTGCGCGCAGCTGCGTCGGCTCGGCGGGAAGCGGAGGGCCGGATTGAGGCGGCCGCCCTCGCCGCCCACCGTGCCGGCCTGTCCTGGGGCGTGATCGGTGCGCAGCTCGGCATGACCCGCCAGGGTGCACGCCAGCGCTTCGAACGCCTCGTCAACCACTAACCACACCCCACCGGCAACAGCGCCGAACTGCCGCGATACGCGCCCCGTGCGAGTTCGATCAGTTGTTCGCTCCGGGCTTGGGGTTCGCACTCACGATCTCGTCAACGACATCGATCAGATCGTTGCGGCTCGTCACGGCTTGCCGCATTCGTTGTGGATCGACGTCGGGGTGTCCGAGAATCTCATCGTCGGTGAATGCTTGCATCGCTTCGACTAGCTGCTCTACACGAGTCGAGTCAATCGTGGCCGCGACGGCGACAGCCTCACCCATGCCGTATCCGTAGAAAAGCACGGTCGACACCGGTAACCGATCGAACAGCAACGCAACCCGTTTGGTTTCTGCCGTCATTGCGCACTGCGACGATGCAGCGGGCACGACCATCGCTTGAAGCCGGTCGACCTCCGCTCTGACCTGGCGACGACGACGCCAATGCCATCGGTTGGAACACCAGGCTGCCACGGCTCCACGAACGCGACGCATGAGCCACGCGTCAAGCACCGGCCGTGCCGGCCTGTATCCAAGTCCTGAACGATTCGCCACTTCCGAGAAACGTACCTCGCCAACCGGAACCCTGACTCCGAGTGCGAGACCACAACGCCGAAGTGGACCGGCGTCGTCGTGGAGTCCTTACGTGTGTCGGCGACCAGGCTGTACGACTCGGCGGAGGCGGGGGGTGATGTCGTCGAGATCAGGGTTGGACGCGGCGATCCAGATGACGAGCTCATAGACGGCGTCGTTGGAGGCCCGCGAGGCCCTCACGCCATTGAGTTCGAGGAACACTGCGGCGGCCAGCCAGCCAAGTCGCTTGTTGCCGTCGACGAGGGCGTGATTGTTGACGATCGACTGCAACAGGGCTGCGGCCTTGGTGACCAGGTCTGGGTAGGCGTCCTGTCCGAAGGCGGTAGCTTGCGGTCGCGCCGCTGCGGAGCCGAGGAGGCCGACGTCACGGATCGGTGGCGGGTCGCCGAGCAGCGTGCGAGCGAGGTCGATCAGGTCATCGAGGTCCAAGTACTCAATGGGGCCGCTCATTCGCCGAGGCGTCGGAGGGCATCGGCGTGTTTGACCATGATACGCGCGGCGGCAGTATCGACGCGGTCGTTGTGTTGGCCTCGGGTGACGAACTCTCGGACGGCTCGGCGTGCGGCTTCCTGCATGGAGATGCCTTCGGCCTCGGCGCGTGCGCGGAGTGCCGCTTGTTCGCTGTCGGTGAGGCGGAGAGTCATGGCCATGCCACCATGGTATCAGTTCGATACCGCCACATCTGCCGATCGCTCGGTGCCAGCGGTGATCGAAGACGGCCCGTCACGGTCAGGGAACTGGTCGCAGTGCCTGATCCTTCTCGTCGACCTGCAACGCCCCGCTCATGATCGCGACTACGTCGTCGGGGGCGAACACACGAGGGCTGACGACGGCAGCCCGCTTGCCCAGGCATTGCACGTGAATGCGGTCGGCGATGCCGAAGACCTGAGGGATGCTGTGTGACACGACGACGATCGGCAGCCCGCCTCTGCGCAGGTGATCGATCAGCTTCCGCACGGCGACCGATTCGCGAGCACCCAATGCTGCGGTCGGCTCGTCGAGGATGATCACCTTGCTGGGGACCTCGGCCGCAGACTTCCGCAGACCCTTGCTCTCCATCCACGTGAAGACCGTGCCGAGCGGTCCCGGTGCGCTCGGCTCGCGATCGCGATACAGGTTGTTCTTGAGATCGAGCGCAGGCTCCGCTTTCAGCGATTGGTAGACAGCGTTCACGCCGGCAACCCGACCATCGCGCGCGTTGCGGAACTGCACCAACCTGCCGTCGAGCCTCACGACACCCTCGTCGGGCATTTCGGCGCCCGATAGACAGCGAACCAGGGTCGACTTGCCCGACCCGTTGTCGCCGACGACGGCCAGCACCTCGCCGGGAAACACCGCGAAGTCGACGTGGTCGAGCGCGGCCACCGTTCCGTACCGCTTCACCAAGCGTTCGCCCTCGAGGGTCGGTAGCGTCGGGACGCCGGACTCGCTCATTCGTCGTCGCAGTCGGGCGGACGAGGTGGGCCATCGGCGATGAGCGCTTCGTTCAACTCGGCGCCGCCGATGGCGATGATCGCGTGCAGGCTGAGCCAGGTGAGCAGCCCGATCACCGAGGCGAAGTCTCCGTACACGGGCGAGGCCTTGGCGATCGCCCTGCCGACGATGGCCACGCCCACCAACTGCAACGCGGCGAACAGCACTCCACCGGTGATCGCGCCCGGCATCACGGTGCGCCACGCCGGCCGCGTGGTGCGCAGCCAGCGATAGCTCAGCGCCAGCACGCCGGCGTCGATCGCGATGGTTCCGATGGCCAACAAGACCTTGCCGAGGATCATCACCCCGGTCACCGTCGCCAGACCGGCGAGGATCGCCGCGCCCACCTGGGCGCCGCCGATGTAGGCCATGCCGAGCAACGCGCGCAGCCGGGTGATGAACAGGTTGCTGCGATCGTCGAGTGGCTGTTCGACGATGTCGTCGAGTGCGGTGTGCACGGCGACGAACGCCTTCATCCCGCCCCACAGGCTGGCCACCAGGCCGATGACCAACACGAAGGAGTCGCCGTGCAACTTCGACGGGTCTGTCGCGATCTGTTTGCCGATGAACGGAAGCTGCGCCAATGCGGAGTCGATGATGTCGCGTTGCAGGTTCGTGTGGCTCTGCAGCACGAAGCCCAGCACCGTGGTCAACACCACGAGCAGCGGGAACACGGAGAGGAAACCGAAGTGGGCGATGAGCGCTGCGTTGCGACCGCTGCGATGCTTGCGGAACCCCTCGATCGTCTGGACGGCGACGTCAGCCTTGCGTGATCTGGCACGGAGTGTGCGAACACGGGAGTACTCGATCCAATTCACACGTAGGAATGTAGGTGGCCGGCCGCTGTTCTAAACCTTTGGCGTTTGCGGGTCTCCGTGCCGTGCCAGGCGTCGCCATCGATCGAGATCTGCCACTACGGTCGTGGCGTGCGACGGCCCGGTGTCAGCAACGTCGACCCCACTCGCGTCGTCGCGCTCGCGGCCATCGCCGCGATCGTCGGTATCCAGCTGATCTTCTTCGGGCTGCCGTTGGGGTTGTGGCTGCACGGGTTGACGCTCGGCGGCCTCAACGCAGTCATGGCGGTCGGCATGGCGCTGATCTACCGAGCCAATCGGGTGGTCAACTTCGCGCAAGCCGAGCTCGGTACCGTGCCGACCTCGTTCGCTGCCGCGTTCATCATCTTCTGGGGCTGGCCGTACCTGCTCGGGTTGGCCGCCGGGTTGGTGCTGTCGATCGTCGCTGGTGTGGTCATCGAGTTCGCCTTGATCCGCCGGTTCCGAAACTCGCCCCGGCTGGTGGTCACCGTGGCCACGCTGGGCATCACCCAGTTGCTGGTCGTGATCGGCATCTTGATCCCGCGGTGGTGGGGCCGCAACCTGGCGAGTGAACGCATCGCCCCACCGGTCGGGTGGAAGTTGACCTTCGGTCAGGTCATCCTCAACGCCAACCACCTCATCGCCCTGATCGTGGCACCGCTGATGATGGTCGGCGTCGCCTGGTTCCTCGCCCGCAGCCGCTACGGCGTGGCGATTCGGGCCAGCGCCGAGCGAGGTGATCGGGCGGCAATGCTCGGCATTCCGGTGGGCCGGTTGAACACGCTGGTGTGGGCGATCGCCGCGGCAATGTCGTTCGTCGCCCTGTTCCTGCGCAGTGGGATCATCGGCGTGCCGGTTGGCTATGCAGCTGGGCTGCCGGCGTTGCTGCAGTCGCTCGCTGCCCTCGTCATCGCCCGGCTCGAACGGTTGCCGACGGTTGCCGTGGCCGCGATCGCGCTGGGCCTGTTGGAGTCCGGCGTGCGGTTCAACTCCGACACGCCGGCTGCGGCCTACCCGATCATGGCGGCGGTCATGTTCGTCGTGTTGCTCGTGCAACGCACCAGCAGCAACCGCCGCGACAACGATGCCGCCAGCACGTGGCGGGGTGCGGAGGAAGTGCGCCCGCTTGCACTCGCCGATCGGCGGCACCCGAACGTGCGCCTGGCTCGCTGGGCCCTCTGCATCGTCGGGTTGGTCGTGGTGATCGGGGCGCCGATGGTGCTGAACGTCGACTACATCATCAAGGCCTCGGCGATCTTCGCGTTTGCGATCATCGGGTTGTCGCTCGTGGTGTTGACCGGCTGGGCGGGGCAGATCTCTCTCGGTCAGATGGCCATCGTCGGTGTCGGTGCCGCGGTCAGCGCGACCTGCACGTCGAGATGGCACGTCGACCTGACAATCGGCCTGTTGATCGGCGGTTGCGCCGGCGGAGTGGTCGCCTTCACTGTCGGTGTGCCGGCCCTGCGCTTGCGAGGGCTGTACCTGGCTGTGACCACGTTCGCGATGGCGCTGGCCACCGAGCAGTGGTTGCTCAGCGATCGCTTCTTCGGATGGTTCCCGAAGGGGGACTCGCGGTTCGAGCGGCCGCCGCTGTTCGGGCAGATCCGTCTCGACACGCCGACCCGCTACTACATGTACTCCCTGCTCGTGCTGGCCTTGTGCTACCTGGCCACGCGAGGCATCCGTCGATCGCGAACCGGTCGGGTGATCATCGCAGTGCGCGAGAACGAGCGCGCTGCCCAGAGCTATTCGATCCCCGCGGTGCGCGCCAAGCTGACCGCGTTCGTGATCTCGGGTGTGCTGGCGGGAATCGGTGGTGCGCTGTTCACCCACCTCAACCAGTCGTTCAGCGTCACCAGCTACAGCACTGGAGAGAGCTTCAGCGTCTTCACCTCGGCGGTGATCGGTGGGTTGGGTTCGCTGGGCGGCGGCATCCTGGGGGCGGTGTACCTGCGCGGCATCCGTTGGTTCATCACCTCGCAGGAGTGGCAATTGTTGTCGAGCGGCGCCGGGGTGCTGTTGGTACTCCTGATCCTGCCGGGTGGGCTCGGCGGGTTGTGGGTCACCGTGCGCGACGTGATGGTGCGCCTCCTGGTGCGCCGCGCCCCGAAGGCTGTGGTCGATGTGCCCGCCGGTGTTCCGGTGGAGCCCGCAGCATGATGCGCGAGTTCGCTACGGCGTGCCGTCATCCCGGCGGATGGCTGCGCGAGATCTGTGGCGGCGAGGCAGCCTTCCCACTCGTCGTGCTGTTCGGTCTGAACGCGGTCGACGAACTCGATCGCACTGCGTTCGGCATCTTGCTGCCCAACATCCGCGACGAGTTCCACCTCGACAACACCAAGGTGCTCGGTCTCGTGGCCCTCGTGTCGGTGGCCGCGCTCGCGCTGCAGGTGCCGATCGCCCAGTATGCCGACCGCTCGCGGCGGGTGCCACTGGCCATCGCCGGGGCGGTGGTGTGGGCACTGTTCAGTGGGCTCACCGGTCTGGCCACCGGTGTGATCATGCTGACGATCGCCCGCAGCGGCAGCTCGATCGGCAAAGCGGTGATCGACCCGACGCACAACTCGCTGATCGCCGACTACTACCCGATCAATTCGCGCAGCCGCGTGTTCAGCACCCACCGTGCTGCCAACGCGGTCGGATCGTTCGTCGGCCCGTTGGCCGCCGGCTTGCTGGCCTTCGCGTTCGGCTGGCGCGCCCCGTTCCTGGTGTTCGTCATCCCGACGATGGTCTTCGCCGTCATCGCGCTGCGCCTGCGCGAACCGGTCCGCGGCCGGTGGGAGCGCCAGGCGATGGGTGCCAGCGACGATGTGATCGCGACCGAGGAGACCGTGCCGTCGTACGCCGAGAGTTGGCGAACCGTGCAGAAGATCGAGAGCCTCAAGCGGATCTGGTGGAGCCTGCCGTTCCTCGCCACTGCCCTCATCGGTTTCGTCGCCCTGGCCTCGCTGCTCTACGAGCAGGAGTTCGGTCTTGACGAGCGCGCCCGCGGCATCGCCTCCGCCATTGCTGAGCCCTTCCAGCTCGTCGGGTTGGTGCTCGGCTCGCGCATCGTGACCCGTCGGTTCCTTGGCGACATGCGCGGTCTGATCCGCTTCCTGGCCAAGGTTGCCGTCGCCACCTCGATCGCCGCGATTGCATTCGCGATCGCGCCGAACGTCATCGTCGCTGTCGGCGTGAACTGTGTGATCTCGGCGTCGCTGGCGATGCTCGGTCCCGGCATCCTCGTGGCCCTCTCGTTGGCCATCCCGCCTCGGGCCCGAGCGACGGGCTTCTCGGTGGCCTCGCTGTGGGTGATCCCCGGGCTCATCGTGCTGCCCCTGATCGGCTGGATCTCCGGCCATGTCGGGATTCGGTGGGGGCTGCTGGTCCTGGTGCCGCTGTTCATCATCGGCAGCCTCGTGCTCGGCAGCGCCGGTTCGGTGATCGACGCCGACATCGCCCAGGTGTGGCGCGCTGCAGCGGCGCGCAGCGAGGCGCTGTACCAACGCCGGCAGGGTCAGAGCGATTTGCTGCTGGTGCGCGGCGCCGACGCCGGCTACGGCGGTCGCCAGGTCCTGTTCGGCGTCGACATCGACATCAAAGAAGGCGAGATCGTCGCCCTCCTCGGCACCAACGGCGCCGGCAAGAGCACGTTGTTGAAAGTCATCAGCGGCGTGGTCGAGGCCGACCGCGGGGCGGTGGTGTTGGATGGCCGCGACATCACTCATGCACCACCCAACGAGATCGCGATGCTCGGCATCAGCCAGATGCCCGGCGGCCAAGGGGTCTTCGGCTCGCTGACCGTCGCCGAGAACCTGCGCCTGGCCGGGTGGACGCGGCAGCGCCGCCACGACGTCGACACCGCGATCGAAGAGATCCTGACCATGTTCCCGGTGCTGCGCGAGCGGTACACGGCATCGGCGGCCGATCTCAGCGGTGGTCAGCAACAGATGCTGGCGCTCGGCATGGCGTTCATCAGCAAGCCGCGTGTGTTGTTGATCGACGAGCTGTCGTTGGGTCTGGCGCCGGTGATCGTCGGCCAGTTGTTGCCTCTGGTGCGGAGGCTGGCCGACGACGGCGTGGCGGTGGTCCTCGTCGAGCAGAGCGTCAACGTTGCCCTCACCTTGGCCGAGCGCGCCTACTTCATGGAACGCGGCACGATCCGGTTCTCCGGCCCGACCGCCGATCTGTTGAAGCGTCCCGATCTGTTGAGGTCTGTGTTCCTCACCGACATCGCCGCTTCGACCTCGCCGGTCGCTGCTGCGACACCCACCGACCAGGTCGCCCTCGAGGTCTCCGGCCTTGGGCGGTCGTTTGGCGGGAACCGTGCCGTCAACGATGTGTCGTTCGCGGTGGCCAAGAGCGAGATCGTCGGCATGATCGGACCCAACGGTGCCGGCAAGACCACGCTGTTCGATCTGATCAGTGGATACGTCCCCTCCGACAGCGGGCGTGTCGTGCTCGACGGCCGCGAAGTCACGTCGGACTCGGCCACCGTCCGCGCCCGCCGCGGCCTGGGGCGCAGCTTCCAAGACGCCCGCCTGTTCCCCGACATGACGGTCTCCGAGGCGATCGCGGTCGCGCTGGAGCGGTGGACCACGCAACGCAGCGTGCTGGCCGCCGCGTTGCGGTTCCCCACGGTGTTCGACGACGAGGAGCGCACCCACGTCCGCGTCGGGGAGTTGATCGACGTGATGAACCTCGGCTCGTATCGCAACTCGTTCATCCGCGAGCTCTCGACGGG
>JANPOJ010000327.1:0-2199 GCA_031427935.1 Ilumatobacteraceae bacterium
GGCGGTCAGGCCCGGTAAGGGCGGATCCACCGTGTAGCCCCAACGGAAGGCGCCGAACTCCGCCCCGGGCAGCTGCATCACGCGATGCTCCATCGAGCCTGCATCGAGCGCTGCAGCGGCTTGCTGCCATGCCGCCGGCGGGTTCTGGTCACGCTCCAGCGCCGGGTCGACGAAACCACCGTCGAACAGAGCAGGCAGGTTGAGGACCGCTAACCAGATCACGATCGACGGTGCCAACAGGCGCAGGCGCGGCTGCCGGCGAGCGATCACCGTGGATGCGGCGGTGGCCAGCGCCCCCGCGCCCAGGGCGAGACCGAGGTTGCTCAACGGCAGCGCCCTCGTGCTGCTGCGGACCGCCAGCGACAGAGTCGAGCGCGACGAGGTGGCCAGCCGAGACATCAACGGCGAGGGATCGGCGATGGGGTGCACGCCGACAGCCAGCACGATGCCGACGAGCACGAGCAATGCTGCGTAGCGGCGCTGGCTCCATCGCGTGAGTGCGATCCCCGCCACGCAGCACATCATGAGGAGGAACCCGATGGCGATGACCCGCCCGGATTCCAGATAGTCGGCCGAGGCGCTCGTGGCGAAGCCCGTTGGGTCGCGGATGTAGAACAGCCAGTAGCCGAGGCCGCGCAACGTCTCGGTGCTGACCGAGGTGAACGACACCGCCTCCAACGTCTCCGAGTACGACAACACATCGGCACCGTGGCGACCCTGCACGGCCAGCATGGCGATCCACCACAGCGACACGCCCAGGCTCAACCCACCGATCCGCAATGCCGCGGCGATTGCCCGTCGCCACGAGATCGAGCGCTGCCATGCCGCGTGAACCAGCCACAACACCGGAGCCGGCGCGATCATCGCCAGTGCCGTCGCGTTGGGGGACCCGACCGTGAAGATCACCAACGCGAAGATCGCCGGGTCGCGCCACTTCGTGCGGGTCGCGGACCGCACCGTCAGCCCGACCAGCCAGCCGACCGCCGCCCACGGCAACAGCATCAGCGACGTGCGCGACAGGTACGGCAGGATGTACGGCGAGAGCTGGTAGACGAAGGCGGCAGTGATGGCGCCGGCGCCGGCGAGGCCGAGATGGCGGGCGGCCCAGCGCACACCGAGACCACCGACGAACAACAGCGTGGCGATCCACAGTCGGTGAGCAACCCAGTCCGGTACCCGCAACTGCTCGAACAGCCAGTACCACGGACCGGATGGCCACAGATAGGTGACCGTCTGATGCGGCACCCAACCGGCGAACTGCCGGTTGTCCCACGTGTAGGGCGCGTCGGAGATCAGGCGACCGGGATCGAGGTACAGGTACAGCTTCGTGTCACTCGGCATCCGCCCGGGGGCAGCGAGCAACGCGGGGAGGTAAGCGAGCAGCGCCAGCGCCGACACGCCGAGCCGCTGGCCCGACACGTGGCGGCGCCATGTCACGGAATCGCCCCGAAGACGCCGTACAACGCTGTGAGGGTCACCAGTCCGGCGCTACACGCACCGATCACGTAGGGCCACCAATCTCGCCGCACGGAGTGCAGGAAGGCGCCGGCCGAGATGAACAGCGGGAAGGCCGTGTACAAGAAGCGCGGGCGGGCCGTGACCGTGTTGGGCAGCAGCATCAGAGCCAGGATCCCGATGCAGTAGGCGAGCATGGGCGGCGGCAGCGGCTTGCGTTTCACGAAGTAGATCATCAGCACCATCGCCATCACCGAGGCGGCTGTGATGATGTTGGTCGGTGACGTCAACGGCCGGGCGAACGCCTCGAACGTCTTGCGGATTGCCGTCAACCCGTAGCTGGCACCTTCGCCCCACGCCTCGGTCTGGACGCGAAACCACACCCCCGCCTCGCCCG
Source organism: Ilumatobacteraceae bacterium (assembly GCA_031427935.1). Classification (GTDB taxonomy): domain Bacteria; phylum Actinomycetota; class Acidimicrobiia; order Acidimicrobiales; family Ilumatobacteraceae; genus JAENVT01. The sequence continues at coordinate 1,853 of JANPOJ010000327.1, forward strand.
TGTGATGACCGAGCCACAGCTGAAAGGCGACGAAGCCCGCCGGTGCCAGCAGCGGTGCGGCGAGTGATCTCCAGGTGCGATCGTGGCGGATCGCCAGACCCGATGCCACGGCGCATGCCAGCACCAATGCCAACCCGTTCGGTCTCGTAGCGGTGCCAAGGGCGGCCAGCAGACCAGCGGCCACCCAGCGTTCGTTCATGAGACACCACAAGCACCCCATGGCGAAGACCAACAGGAGCGCCTCGGTGTAGGCGAACGACAACACGAAGCTGCCGGGGAACATCGCTCCCAGCACCATCGCCTTTGCGGCGATCTGGTCGCCGTACAACTGGCGGGCGATCACGCCC
>JANPOJ010000328.1:0-5545 GCA_031427935.1 Ilumatobacteraceae bacterium
GCCGATCAGCGTGAGCAAACAGAAGCGCGGATTCTCTCTGCGCGCGCACAGACATTTCGGGTGCCATCGATAGCGCATAGTGCCCTGGCGCTCTTGCGCAAGGTGCCATCGGCCGGGCATCACAGTTCGGTGCATGATTGAGCGCCGAGAATCGGGTTCGAACATTTCATCTCACCATACTGTCGAACTCAGGCCGGATCGAGCTCGCCGAAGCGGGCCAGCACCACCTTGGCCAGATCGTCGGCGGTGCTGTGGGCCAACGACAGCGTCGCGGCCTCGACCATCACTCGGATCAGTGGTTCGGTGCCGCTCGGGCGAATGAGGATGCGACCCTCACCGTGCAGCGACGCATCGGCAATGGCGATCTCGTCGGCCAGTTCGAGATCGACGTGCGGGTGCCGGTGGGCGACCTTGACGTTGACCAACACCTGCGGGTACGAGGTCATCACGCCTCCCGCCAGATCCGCGAGCGTTCGGCCCGTCGTGTGGACGTACGCGGCCAACCGCACGCCTGCCAGCAGGCCGTCGCCGGTCGTGGCCAGGTGTCGATAGATGATGTGGCCACTCTGCTCGCCACCGATTGCATAGTCGCCCGCATCGAGCGCCTCGAGCACCGAGCGGTCGCCCACCGCGGTCGTGATCACATCGATGCCGGCAACGTCCATCGCCTTGTGGAAGCCGAGATTGCTCATCACGGTCACCACCACCGTGTTGTTGGTGAGTTGACCGTCGTCACGCAGTTGCAAGGCGGCCAGCGCAATCATCCTGTCGCCGTCGACGACGTTGCCGAGGTGGTCGACGGCGATCACGCGATCGCCATCACCGTCGAAGGCCAGCCCGAGGTCGGCGCCGTGGGCAACCACCGCTGCGGACAGCGAGGCAGGGTGCGTTGCGCCGCAGCGATCGTTGATGTTGCGGCCGTTCGGCTCGGCGTTGATCACGATCACGTCCGCGCCCAGGCGGCGAGTCACGTGCGGCGCCACCTCGTACATGGACCCGTTGGCGCAATCGAGCACGATGCGCAGACCCTGCAGCGAATCGCGCGGGTTCGTCGCCACGAGGTAGTCGCAGTAGTCGGCTGCAGCCACCGACGCGGTCGGCTCCGGCTGCGTTTCGGCCTGATCGGCCGTCGGGCCCGGCGCCTCGGCGACCGGTCGGAGCGCAGCCTCGCTGGCCTGCTCGATGCCACCGGTCAACTTCAACCCACCGGCGGCGAAGATCTTCACACCGTTGTCGCGGTAGGGGTTGTGGGAGGCCGTCAACATTGCCGCCGGAGCGCCATCGCGACCCGACAGGAACGCCAGCGCTGGTGTGGGAAGCACGCCGACCCGCAGCGGTTCGGCACCGGCGGCGCGCAGCCCGTCGACCAAGGCCTGCTCCAGCGCCGGGCCCGACTCGCGTGTATCGCGGCCGACCAACCATTCGCCGCGACCCATCACCTCAGCCGAGGCGCGCCCGAGACTGCCGACGTAGTCGGTGGTCAGTTCGGTCAACGCGCGGCCGCGTACCCCATCTGTTCCGAATCGAAGCTGGCCCACGGCCGAGCTTCGATCAGCGCTTGGTGTACTGCGGAGCCTTGCGGGCCTTCTTGAGGCCGTACTTCTTGCTCTCCTTGCGACGCGGGTCGCGGGTGAGCAGGCCGGCCTTCTTCAGCGAGGCGCGAGCCTCGGGGTCGAGCTCGACCAGCGAGCGGGCGATCGCCATGCGCAATGCGCCGGCCTGGCCGCTGATGCCGCCACCATGCATGGTCGCATCGATGTCGTAGGTCGTCTCGGTCTCGGTGACGCGCAACGCCTCGGTGACCGTCATGCGCTGCATCGCCGTCGTGAAGTAGGCGTCGAAGGCCTTGCCGTTGATCGTGTGGGTGCCGGTGCCGGGGCGCAGCCGAGCGCGAGCGACGGCTTCCTTGCGGCGACCGGTGGTCTGGGTGAGCGGTTTGGTTGCCATGGAACTGGTTCCTTTCGCGCTCAACGGGCCTTGGCCGCGGCGAGTTCGAGGACGACGGGGAGCTGAGCTGCATGCGGGTGCTCGGGGCCCCCGTAGACCTTGAGCTTCTTGATCATCTGGCGACCAAGCGGGCCCTTCGGCAACATGCCCTGGATGCTGCGACGGATGGCCTCTTCCGGCTTGCGGCCGAGCAGCTTCTCGTACGATTCGGTCTTCATGCCACCGGGATAGCCGCTGTAGTTGTAGACGCCCTTGTTGGCGGCCTTGTCTTTGGTCAGCACGATCTTGCTGGCGTTGACGATCACGACGTGGTCGCCGGTGTCGATGTGCGGTGCGAAGATCGGCTTGTGCTTGCCGCGCAGCACACGAGCAGCCTCGGTGCACATGCGGCCGAGGACCAGACCATCGGCGTCGATGACGTGCCAGGCGCGGGTGATCTCGCTTGCTTTCGGGCTGTAAGTAGGCATTTCAGACCTTTGAGAACTAGGTGTCGCCGCCCAGCGGTACGTCGCCAGGGAACCGTGAAATGATACGGGCTTCTGGCCGAAACCGGCAAACGACACGCCGTGAATTCAGGCCGGATTGGCGTACCACGAGGTGCGGTGACACTCGATCACCGCATCGAGCCACCGCTCCACCCTCACGGCCAGTGCAGGGATGGAGTACTCCTCCTCGACACGCTGTCGGCATTCGACCCGATCGAGCTCGTCGATGCGCCCGACGGCGGCGATCAAACCCTGCACGTCATCGGGCTCGACGAGGAAGCCGGTCTCGCCATCGACGATGATCTCGGCAGGCCCGCCTCGACGGTACGAGATCACCGGTACACCGGTGGCCATGGCCTCGATGGCCACGTTCCCGAACGCCTCGACCCACTTCGGCGCCATCACGATCGCTGCGCAACCGCCGATCGCCGCCTGCAACTCGTCGGTCGGCAAGAAGCCCTCGTACGACACCGCCGCGTCCGGATGCCCGGCAATGGCCGCGTCCCAGACCGACAGATCCTGCATCAGGCCCCAGACCTTCAGCGGCAGCCCCGTCGCCTCGGCAACGGCCACGACGTCGTCGAGGCCTTTCTCCGGTGAGATCCGGCCGATGAAGCCGAGATAGCGCGGCTCGTCAGCTGTCACATGCATGTCGTACCGGTCGACGGCGATGCCGCTGCCGATCACCGGGACGAGGCCCGAGAGCGTCGGGAACGTGTCGGCCTGTGCTTGGCTGTGCGTGGCCACGTTGCGCGGGCGCAGCGCTGCCGCCCGCAGAATCGCATCGTCCATCACGTTGCTCAACGTCGCCATGCTGACCAGGTGGGCCAGCGGGGTCGTGGCGAAGAACGGCGTGAGGTAGAAGGGCAACCAGTCGTAGGCCAGGTTCAGGATCACGTCGAACTCGTCTTGATGCACGCGAGCCCACTCGCACATCGCTGCCAGCACACCGTCTGCGGGAACGGTGACGAGCGTGTCGCGACCGGCGGTGTGCGCAGATGGCTGCAACGCCCCGGGGATCTGGTGCACAACAGCGCCCACGTGCAGCGATCCGGCTGGAGCCAAGACCTCGACCAGGTGACCCCGACCGGTCAGGCCGAGCACCAGGCTGTGCAACGTCAGTTCGACGCCACCGCCCTCGCCACTGCCCAACGGGCCGACCGGGGTCGAGATGATCAAGATTCGTTGTGACGACATCAGCCCTCCCGGCGATTGCGTTCCGGTGTCAACGACCGTGCTGTCGGCATTGTTCCCATCACTGCACTAGTAGCCGACTTCCCACAGGCACAAACCATGCGCGGGGGCGACCTGGCCGGCGCCCTGACGATCCTTGGCCAGCAGAATGCCGCGGACATCGCCGGCGTGCAGCCGGCCTGCACCGGCGTCGACCATCGTGCCGACGATCGCCCGGACCATCTGATGGCAGAACGCGTTGGCGCGGATCTCGAAGCGCAACAACCCCGGGCCGTAGTCGGTCGGCACCTCCGACCACCGCGCCAGCATCACCTTGCGCCTCATCGACGGATCCGGCTGGCCGGGAACCGACCTCGGGCGGCGGCAGAACGACGAGAAGTCGTGCTCGCCGATCAGGGGATCACACGTCAGGTGCAGCGTCGGCAACGACAGGGGCGGCACCACGTGCCACGACGTCGCGGCGAGGAAGGAGTTGGGCTGCGGGGAGTTCCAGATGTCGTAGCGATAGTGCCGCCACTTGGCGGTGAAGCGGGCGCTGAAGTCGGGCGAGTCGGTCCACACGGCATCCCGGGCAACCACCGCCGGGCCGCACATCCGGTTCACGCGCCGCACCAACGACTGCAGGTCGGTGTCGTCGGGAAGGTCGCAACTGACGATCTGGCCCCAACCGTGCACCCCGGCATCCGTGCGACCGGCGCCGACGAGATCGACGGGCTGGCGCACGACCTTCTCGACGGCCTCGCGTAGCTCACCCATCACCGTGCGCACCCCATCGTTCTCGGCAAAGCCGTGGAACATCGAGCCGTCGTACGCCACGGTCAGCCGAGCCCGTTTGAGCATGGAGGTCAACGGCTGCTGCGACGACGAGATGAATGGTCCAGCCACGACGCGCCGGCCAAGGTTGCGTAGGCGATCGCCATCGCGTTGCCGACCCATTCCAACTCCGGCGGCGTCACGATCGCCAGCAGCGCGCACACCACTGCGCTGCACAAGAAGAACACCGCACGACGATCCATCAGTGCAACACCGCCACGACCCAGTACGAGAGCATCGCCACGATCGCCGCGCCCGGGATGGTGAACACCCACGCCCAGACCACGCGGCTGGCCACGTTCCAGTTGACCGCCGACATGCGGTTGGCAGAGCCGACGCCAACGATCGCCCCGGTGATGGTGTGCGTCGTGCTGACGGGGATGCCCTTGTAGGAGGCGAAGAAGAGCGTGGCCGCCGCGGCGCTCTCGGCGCAGACGCCGCCCATCGGCTGCAAGCGGGTCAGCTTGTTGCCCATCGTGCGCACAATACGCCAGCCGCCGAACATGGTCCCAAGTGCAATCGCGCTGTGGCACGACAGCACGATCCATAGTGGGAGTGCGTCGGTCTGTTTCAACACGTTGGCATCGAGCTTGTGCGCCCCGACGAGCAGCGCGGCAATGATGCCCATCGTCTTTTGTGCGTCGTTCGCACCGTGGCCGAGACTGAACGCCGCTGCCGAGACCAGTTGTAGGCTACGGAAGGTTCGGTTGACGCCTCGTTTGTTGCGGCTGCGGTGCACCAACCACATCACTAGCACGACGAGCACGAAGGCAAGCAGCAGACCGAGCAGTGGCGAGTACACGATGAACACTGCTGTCTTCTGCACGCGGTCGAGGTTGACCACGTGCCCGCCCGACTTGGCGATGCCTGCGCCCACCATGCCACCGATCAGTGCATGCGACGACGACGACGGCAGCCCGAGCACGGCGGTGAACACGTTCCAGAAGATCGCGCCGAGCAGGCCGGCGAAGACGAGGCCGATCGAAACGGCGTTGCTGTCGATGATCTTGGCGATCTCGTTGGCAACCTTCAATGGCAGCACTGCGAATGCGATGAAGTTCCAGAACGCCGCCCAGATCACCGCCTGCCACGGCTTCAGCACTCGT
>JANPOJ010000329.1:0-1614 GCA_031427935.1 Ilumatobacteraceae bacterium
CATGCCCGGAGTGCAGAATCCACACTGCACACCTCCCTCATCGAGCAGCGCTTGCTGCAGAGGATGGAGGTCGTCGCCGGCCATCACCCCCTCGACGGTCGAGATCGGGCGATCGGCAGCCTGCGCGGCGAGGTACGAGCACGAGTTGACCGGTTGCCCGTCGATCAGCACCATGCAGGCGCCGCACTCGCAATCGTCGCAACCTTCTTTCGTGCCGGTCAGGCCGATCTCGGTCCGCAACACGCTGACCAGGTTGCGGCCGGCGTCGATGGTGACCGGGTAGTCGATGCCGTTGACGTTGAGATTGATCGAGATGCTCACGACGCTGCTCCAATGCCGAGACTGCGGTTGACAGGGACGGCGACGGATTCGCCACGGGCTCGACGCGCTGCGGCGTCGACCGCACGCCGGGCCATCACGCCGACGCAATGTCGCCGGTAGGTGTCGCTGGCGCGGAGGTCGCTGATCGGCGCAGCTTGCCGGCTGGCCAGTTCGGCGACCTCGGCCAACAACGCCGCATCGACCGTACGGCCGAGCAATGCGCTGGTTTCGCTGACCGCGATGATCGTCGGGGCGACGGCGGTCAGCGCAACAGACAGTGCGACCAAGGCACCGTCCGAGTCCAGCTCGACCGATGCTGCGGCGCCGACCACGGCGATCTCCATCGCCCGGCGGTATTCGAGGCGCACATATGCACTGCCCGACACCGCAGGGCGCGGTGGCAAGTGCACGGCCACGCAGAGTTCGCCGGGTTGTGCAGATGTGCGACCGGGCGCGATCCAGAGATCACCGACGGCGACTCGCCGCGACCCCGACGTGGATTGCAACTCGACCTCGGCGCCGAGTACGACGAGCGGTGCGCCGGTGTCCATCGCAGGCGATGCGTTCATGACGTTGCCGCCGATCGTGCCGACGTTGCGCGTCGACGGCGAACCGACGAGGGCGCTTGCGTCGGCGAGCCCGGTGTATGCGCCGACGATCGTGGGGTCGACCTCGAGGTGAGCGTGCGTGACGAGAGCACCGACACGCACCCCAACAGCGGTGGCATCGATCCCGCCAAGGGCATCGATGCGATCGATGGCGACGACGGAGTCGGGCAAAGGTGTCTTGCCCTGGCGTGCGCCGACGACGAGGTCGCTTCCGCCGGCGACCGGGCGAGCGCCTGCCGCGACTGCGGCAAGGGCCTCGTCGAGCGTGGTGGCGATGGTGAAGTTCATGAGTGATCGACCCCCGACATCGTTTCCCACACCCGCTCCGCAGTCATCGGCAAGTGACGAACCGGTTCGCCGAGCAGCTTGGCCAACGCGTTGGAGATCGCCGCTGCGGTGGCCACGTTGGGCGCCTCGGCCAATCCCTTTGCACCGTGTGGCCCGGCGTTGGGTGTGTTGATCTGCACAAAATGGGTGTGGATCGTCGGCGAGTCGGCGCACGTCTGCAGCTTGTACTCCAAGAGCGCGGCGTTGCGTTGGCGCGACTGGTCGTCGTAGAGCGTGCCCTCGGTCAGGGCCTGACCGATCCCCATCATCACACCGCCCTGGATCTGCCCGAGCGCACCGGTCTCGTTGATGATCGTGCCGCTGTCGTGGGCAGCGCCGACTTCGAGCACGCGAACGA
>JANPOJ010000330.1:0-3668 GCA_031427935.1 Ilumatobacteraceae bacterium
CGTCTTTGGCGCCCATGTCGAGCAGCGCTCGGAGCGCTGCGCCCGACTTGTGCTTGGCCCGGGATTCGAAGTATCGGCCGGCGAGGATGAAGACCGTGACCGCCGAGGCGACCTCGAGGTAGATCTCGCCCTGGCCGCCGCCGCGCTCGATCGTGAAGCTGAACGACATCTTCATGTTGGGCATGCCTGCGCTGCCCCAGAACAATGCGTAGACGCTCCAACCGAATGCAGCAAGCGTGCCGACCGAGATCAGTGTGTCCATGGTTGCGGCGCCGTGGCGCAGGTTCATCCACGCCGCCCGGTGGAATGGCCAGGCCCCCCACAACACCACCGGCCATGCCAGTGCGAATGTCAGCCACTGCCAACTGTTGAACTGCAGTGGTGTGATCATCGACAGTGCCAGGACCGGGATGGTGAGCAGCGTCGAACCGATCAGCCGATCGCGAATGGCGCGGTTGGGTGTGTCTTCGTCGCTCGACTCCTCGCCGGCCGGCGCTGCGGTGTCGGCCGGCCGAGGCAGTGCAGCCGTGTAACCGACCGCCTCGATCTGGCCGATCAGCTCCTCGGCGGAGATGGTGTCCGGAAAGGTGATCGTCGCTCGTTCGGTCGCGTAGTTGACGTTGGCCTCGACGCCTTCGATCTTGTTGAGGCGCTTACCGATGCGGGCGGCGCACGACGCGCACGTCATGCCACCGATCTCGAGCGCAACCGTCTGCTGCGTCCCAGCGAGGGTTGCAGTGGGATTCATGGTCTCGGGCATGACGGTCTCCTCAGTGGCCCATCGACGGGGCGCCGGTGACGAGACCCTGATCGAAGGTGAATGTGGCGGTGTGCACGGTGTCGCCGTGCTTGAAGTCGAAGAACAGGCCGTAGCGGCCTTCGGATGTCAGTTCGGCGTCGAAGTCGACGACGCCGTCGACGTAGTTGTCGGGGTGAACGTGCGCGTAGGCCAAGTCGCCCGATCGCATGGCGACGAGGTGACCGAACGCCCCGAGGTGCGGCTGCAGGTCGGTGACCAAACGACCGTCCTTGCGAACGGTCAAGGCGATCTTGACCTCGCCGCCCCGCTTCACGTCGGTGGCGATGGTGACCTCGTAGCCATCGACGATCGACGTCGATGCCGGCGGCGCCATCGCCGTTGTCGTGTAGTTGCCCGCAACGGCGAGATCGACGCCGAGCGCCAACCGTGGGCCGTCAGCGACCTGGAAGTCGGCGACTGCCCGGTACGAGCCCGACGCAAGGGCGGGAAGGGCGATGGACCAGGTTCCATCAGCCGCGAGCGTCGGGTGCGCATGGTGGAACACGGTGAGCTCCCGGTTGACGAGGATGAAGTGCAGATCCTTCTCGTGGATCTTGGTGAACTTGCGTTCGGCGTTGCCGTCGGGTCCCTCGATCACGAAGTGGAACACGCCACCCCCTGCCGGCAGCTCTGTGGTTGCCGGCACGAACCGATAGCCGTCCCGCGTCGAGACGACGCCCTCGCCCAAGGGAGCCGGTGTGATCTCCTCCTGTGCCGCGGCAGCGGGGCCGAGCACGGCGCCGGCACCGATGCCGATTCCGAACACTGCGGCGACGACGACGCCGAAGGTGGCCAGTCGCTGCACAGCGGTCATGACACGACCTCGTAACCGGCTTCGCCGACCGCTGCCGCGACGGCTGCTGGGTCGACGGGCTCGTCCGATTCGACGGTGACGGATCCCGTGGGAAGATCGATGTCGACCCGGGTGACTCCGTCGAGCTTGGAGATCTCTTGGGTCACGGCATTCACGCAATGGCCGCAGGTCATGCCGATGACCTGGAAGGTGCTGGTGGAGCTGCTGCTGCTGGTGTTCATGATGCTTCCTGACGGTTGGACGGGGGTGTTGGGTTGGCAGTAGTTACTCACGGAGCGCTGATAATGTGCTGACGAACGATGCCACTATACCCCCTAGGGGTATAATTCCGCTTGGTCGACACCTGGACGGACTCAGGCGTTCAGCTCAGCGACCTGGGCGATGACCAGGTCGGGGCGGTCGAATTGGATCTGGTGGCCCGAATGGTCGACTGCAACGAGCTGCGCAGCCGATGACAGCGAGGCCCAGTGCTGTTGGCCCGCGTTCCACACCTCGTTGAGCTGGGAGGCGGTGCTGGGGTCCAGTCCCTCGTAGCCGTGCTGGGCTGCAGAGTCGACGATCATCGGAATGGCGCCGAGCGACGTGATCTTGGCGAGCTCGGCAAACGTCGCCGGGCCGGCGAGACCCTCGCTGTTGTTGGCAGGCTCTGACTGCATGGCGCATCCCGCGACGAAGCTGGCGGCTCCCTCAGAGCCATCGTCGGCGACGCCACAGAGCGCTACGTTCCACATGGCCGGAGAGGCATCGAGGAGGAGGAGACCGCGCACATCCCCCGCGAACAACGATGTGAAGGTGACGGCGATGTCGCCGCCGAACGAATGGCCGACGGCGACGTACGGCCCACCCTCGTGAACGCTGGTGAGCAGTTCGTGGAGGTCTTCAGCCTGGGTCGCGAACGTCTGCGGCGTGGGCGGGGCGTCGCTGGTTCCGGTGCCGAAACGGTCGTACGAGCACACCCGTGACGACGCCGACAGCTCTGCTTCGACGGAGCCGAACGCGGTGCGATCGCTGGTGAAGCCGGCGATCAGCAGCACGGTGTGGTCGCCGTTCCCGGCGCAATGCAGATGCATCTTCGCGGCGCCGACGGCCACGAGCTCGTCGAGCGCGGCGGACGACCGTGGCGACGTGGTGCTCGTTGGGGTCGGCGCCGCAGTGGTGGGAGGCGCGGTGGTGGTCGGGGCCGAGGTACTCGCCGTCGGGGAGGGAGCACTGTCCGTTGTCTGTGCGCTGCGACCGCAGGCGGCGAGACCAATGGTCAGCGCCGTCGCAGCGGTCAATGATGTGATTCGGCTGAGGGTGGTGGGTGTCATGTCGATGACTCTGCGATCACACGCTGATGGGCCGCTGACGGTCGTCTGATGGCCTCGATAACCAGGCCGATCACGTCAACGAGAGCGATCCGGAGCAAACACATATGCTGCGCGGATGTTCTCCGTCGCGTTGCTCGGGCCGATCGAGCTCCGCTGCGACGGTGAACGCATCCACGTCCCCAGCGGCAAGACGACCGAGCTCCTGGTCCGGCTGGCGTTGGAAGCCGGCGGTACCGTGCGCTCGGAACGCCTCATCGACGAGTTGTGGGGTGACGAGGCTGTGTCGACCGCCAAGAACACGTTGCAGTCGAAGGTGTCGCAGCTTCGTCGGGCGCTGGGCGACCCGACCATGGTGGTTGGTGGTTCCGCCGGCTACTCCCTCGCGATCGAAGCATCGCGCGTCGACGCGCTCGAGGTCATCCGGCTCGCCGACCTCACCGCGACACTGCTTCGTGCCGGCGATGCTTCCGAGGCCCACCGGTCCGGTTCGGCAGCTCTGGCGCTGTACCGCGGCGAGGTGCTGGCAGATGCCGGCGATGCGGAGTGGCTGCGACCGCATCGTGCCCGGCTCGACGAGGTTCGGGCGCAGCTGATCGAGGATGAGATCGCGGCGCGTCTCGACCTCGGCGCCGCACAGGAGTTGATCGGCGAGCTGGAGGCCCTCGTCGCCCACTATCCGCTCCGCGAGCGTCTCCGCGGCCAGCAGATGCTCGCCCTGTATCGAGCCGGTCGTCAGGCCGACGCG
>JANPOJ010000331.1:0-19040 GCA_031427935.1 Ilumatobacteraceae bacterium
GGGCTTTGTGCCACGCGTCGCGGTCAACAATCTCTGGCAATGTCATGACGACCACCGTACTCGCGAAGGTCTGGACGGGTATCGGAACTTGATTACGAAACAATGTTCTGCATATCCTTGACGACAACTGCGACCCCCAATGAGAGTGCCATGACCACGCTCATCAGCTATCAACTCGAGGACTCGATCGCCACCATCACGATGGACGACGGCAAGGTCAACGCGCTGTCACCGAGCATGCTCGGCCAGATCGGGGCTGCGCTCGACCGAGCCGAGTCCGACCAGGCGGTGGTCGTGCTCAGTGGCCGGCCCGGGATCTTCTCGGCCGGGTTCGACCTTGCACTGCTGGGCGCCGGCGGCGACGGTGCGATCTCGATGGTCCGCTCCGGCTTCGAGTTGGCGGAGCGTCTGTTGTCGTTCCCGTTGCCCGTCGCGATCGCGTGCACCGGGCACGCCATGGCGATGGGTGCGTTCCTGCTGTTGTCGGGGGACTACCGAGTGGGCGCGGGAGGGCCGTACAAGTTCTCGGCGAACGAGGTGGCCATCGGGCTCACCATGCCTCGTGCGGCGATCGAGATCCTCCGGCAACGGCTGACACCGGCAGCCTTCACACGAGCCGCGATACTCGCCGAGACGTTCACGCCGCAGAACGCCGTCGAGGTCGGGTTCGTCGACCGCGTCGTCGACGCTTCGGAGGTCTCTGCAGTCACGCGCAGCATCGCCACGGGGATGGCGAGCCTCGACATGCGCGCGCATTCGGCCACCAAGCTCCGCGCTCGCCAGCAGACGCTGGCTGCGATCCGGTCGGCGATCGACACCGATGTCGCCGCCTTTCGACAGCCGCAGGCGTAGGTCGACATCAAGGGCTTGCCACCATGCCACGGGTGAAACAACGCACGCCGGCGATGCGTGACAGGGTGCTGCTCGTTGCCGTTGCGATGTTGGCAGAGGACGGTGTGGCCGGCTTCACGACGCGGCGCGTCGCGCGCGGCGCATCGACCTCGATCCCCGCGGTGTACGAGCTCTTCGGCGACAAGGCGGGCCTGGTCCGCGAAGTGTTCTTCGAGGGCTTTCGGCAACTCGGGCGCCGGCTGGACCACCTGGACGGCACCGATGATCCACGGGCGGACTTGGTGCGCCTGTTCGGGATGATCCGCTCGTTCGTCGTCGAGAACCCGGTGCTGGCCGAGGTGATGTTCGCCCGGCCGTTCGCCGACTTCGACCCCGGTCCCGACGACCTCGTCGCCACGGGCTCCGTGCGTCGGTTCATCGTCGCTCGTGTTCGGCGATGTGTCGACGCCGGAATCCTCGCCGGCAACGAGACCGACATCGCCCATGTGCTGCTGGCACTGGCACAGGGTCTCGCCGCACAGGAGACGGCTGGGTGGCTGGGCACGTCCAAAGCATCGATCGACCGCCGTTGGAAGCTGGCGTTCACCGCAACGCTCGACGGGCTCGCAGCGGCCCTGTAGCCCGGGCTACGTGTCCAGGTGTTGGCCGAACCAGTCGAGCATGGATTGATACGCCGCGGCGGCCTGCTCGGCGTTGTAGCGGGCACCGGTGTCGTTGGAGAAGGCGTGATCGACACCCGGAAACATCTTGATCTCGTGAACGAGGCCTGCTGCCTCGAGCGCGTTCTTGGCGGTGTCTTGCGATGCGTTGACCCGCGAGTCCAACTCCGCATAGATCCCCAGCACGGCCGCGTTCGGCGACCCGCTGAAGTCGGGTTGGGAGGACGCTGGGCCGTAGAACGGCGAGATCGCGGTCTGAGATCCTCGGGCGGGTTGTCGAAATCGGCGACGGCCGTTCGTCGGAGTGCAGAAGCGGCGCCCACCCGGCACCCGAGCCATACGGAGGTCATCATGCCCAGCCCCATCGTCCACGCCGAGATCGGATCCAACGATCCCGGTGCCACCGGTGCATTCTTCGGCAAGCTGTTCGGGTGGACCTTCCCCGAAGGCGCCATCCCCGGGTACACCTCTGTGGATTCCGGTGTTCCCAACACCTTGCCGGCAGGCATCGGTCCGGTGCGGGGCGGCTCGCCGGTCGTCGGCCTGGCGCAGCAGGGCTGAGGCGGCGGCGATGGATGACGCCACGACATGGAAGTTGATACACCGTGAACGGGCCGCGATGGCCGACACGTTGGCAACCCTGACGCCCGAGCAGTGGAGGCAGCCATCGCTGTGCGGTGGCTGGACGGTGCGAGACGCAGCCGGTCACATCGTGACCGGCGCTGAACAGACCAAGCGGCGCTTCATGACGCACATGGCGGCCAATGGCTTCCGGTTCAACAGAATGATGGACGTCGACGCCAAGCGAACGGCGGCACGCCCGCCGGACGAGATCATCGCCCGACTGCGGGCGCGGGTCGCGACCACGAACCGTCCGCCGGCGCCGGTGAGGACGATGCTCGGTGAGATCGTCGTGCACAGCGACGACATTCGCCGTCCGTTGGGCTTGCCGAGCGATGTGGCCCCCGAGGCCCTGATCGCCTGCCTGGAGATGTACAAGGACACCAGCTTCCCGGTCGGGACCAAGAAGCGGATCGAAGGGCTGCGCATGGTTGCCACTGATGTCGACTGGTCGCACGGCACAGGGCCCGAGGTCACCGGCCCCGGCCTCGCCGTGATGGCGGCGATGACTGGTCGGCGCGCCGCACTCGACGAGTTGTCGGGAGATGGTCTGGCGACGCTGCAGGAGCGGATGGCGTCGATGGGCTGAGGCGAGTCAGCGGGGCTTGGCGGTGCTGTCGCGCACGATCAGCTTCGTCGGCAGCAACACGTGGCGGACTCGCACAGCGGTACCGGCCCGCCCCCGCTCGATTGCCGCGGTCAACGCGGCGGCCGCCGCGTGACCCTTGGCGGCGACGTCTTGGCGCACGGTGGTCAGTGCCGGGCGCATGCGTTTGGCGAGCGGGTTGTCGTCGAAGCCGACGACCGAAAGATCGTCTGGCACGATCAGGCCTCTGGCCTGGGCCGCCTGCACGACGCCGTAGGCGACCACGTCACTGAAGCACAGGATCGCCGTCGGCCGCTCGGCTTGGTCGAGCAGTAGTTCGGCCGCTTCGTTGCCGGGCCCATCGTTGACGTACGCCTCCTGCACGACGGTTGGTTCGATCCCGGCCGCGTGCAGAGCGTCGAGCCAGCCCAGCAGTCGCTGCTTGACCACGTGATTGGTTGTGGTGGCAACCGGGTCGTGGAGGATCCTGGCGGGCCCGGCGAGATTGGCGATGATGATTCCGACGCGTCGATGGCCGAGGTCGATGAGGTGTTGCGCCGCCGAATGTGCACCGGTGCGGTCGTCGATGTTGACGCTCGAGAAACCCGGCGATGGCGCCTGGTCGACGAAGACGAGCGGCAGCTTGCGGCGCTTCAGCCAGTCGACGGCGGTTGAGTGGGCGTTGCAGGAGTACACCAGCGCGCCGTCCATCGGCACGTCGCGCGCTGGGATCATGTTGCCCTGCGCCGATGCCGACAACAGGGTCAATGCCAGCCCGGTTGGCTCGAGCTCCTCGGCGATTGCGCCGAGGAACGTCGTGGCTACCTCGTCGGCGAATGCTCCCTGCAACACGTCGGTCAGGAGCACGCCGACTGCGCTCGCAGTGCCCCGTGCCAGCGCACGCGCCGACGGATCCGGCCCCGCGTAGCCCAGTTCTTCGGCAGCGGACAGGATCCGGTCGCGAAGATCCGACGACAACTGGTCCGGTCGGGAGAACGCATTCGACACCGTCATGCGGCTGACGCCGACGCGATCAGCGATCGTTTGCAGTGTCACTCTCGCCATCCCACGATTCTGGTCCGAACCCGGCGGGAAACCCCATCTCGTCAGATATTCGGCGCAGTCGGAACATCGGCGGCAATCAGCATTCTGTGCTGTAGCGGGCCGGACGTAGGGCGATCACCGGGCGGCGCAGGGGCCGCCGAAGGATGGCGCCGACTCGGCGAAGCCGGTGACGTGGTGCGGTGTAGGGCTGCACTGGTGCATCCGGGAGGGCGCTGAAGGCCACCCCGTGAACGTTGCGCTTCGAGTACATCTCGGCGACTGCGTGAATCGGTTCCATGTCTGACTCCTCACCATTTCTGTATCGGTATAGTACATACATAACTGTACCGGTCAAGCCAGAAGTTGCAAGTCATTTCTGTGTGATGGACGTCATACCGCCAGCGTGAGTCCGGCCGCCGTCGACGCGCTCGTGCTACGAGGCGGCCGCATCCTCCGTGAGTCCCGCCGACTCGTCGAAGTTGTCGGGCAACACGAGCTGTTCTCGTTTCCGTTCCTGTCGAACCGCGGTCACGACGACCAGAAGCGCTCCCGATACGGGGACGGCGAGGAGCGCCCCGAGGATCCCGAACACTTCGACCGCCAGCAGGACGCTGAGCAGGATCCCGAGCGGGTTCACGTTGACCTTGCGGGCCATGATCCACGGGTACAGCACACCGTTCTCGATCTGTTGGTACACGACGAAGAAGATCACCGAGATCAACCCGGCAGTGGGGGAGTGGAGGTACGCGGCGATCACGCAAACGGCGGCACCGAGCGTTGCCCCGACGAGCGGGACGAGGTCGGCGACGGCGACGAACAAGGCAAGCACGACTGGGCTCGGCACGCCCAGGGCGACGAGGCAACCGAACGCAGCGAGGCCGGCGATCAGGCTGATGATGAGGTTGCCGATCACGTAGCCGCTGACGGCGCCGGCCGCGTCCGTGGCGATGCGCTGAGCTGCCGCCCGGCGTCGATACGGGACCACGTTCTCCGCGGCCCGCCCGATCGCTGCGGACTGGCTGAGGAACAGGAACGTCAACAAGGTGATGGTCACGAAGGCGAACGCTGCACTGAGCACGGTCTGGATCACCTCGAAGGACGAGACGCTGAGCCGATCTGCTGCTCGCGCCAACTTCGACTCGTTGTCCTTCACGTAGCTCTCGACGCCAAGCCTGTGGACGATGTGACCGAGAGGTCCACGGCCGCTCGCCGCGTCGTGCACGGTACCCGGCAGATCGGTGAGGATGCTGACGAGTTGTGTGCGCACCGGCATGACGAACAGGGCGATCACGCCGGCCCAAGCGATCAGGGTGCCGAACACGACGACGCCGGTCGCCAGCGTTCGCCGCCCGCCGAAGCGACGATCGAGCCGCGAGACGAGCGGGGCGAGCACGACGGCCATGAAACCGGCGATGGCGATCCAGGCGACGATTCGCACGACCGCCAGCAACAGCACGATCGAGGCATAGGTCGCCACGACGATGCCGACCGTGACGACGATTGTTCGCCACGGGACATCGGACCACTTGCTGTTCGGTGAGCCAGTTGGATCGACATCCTCGGGGTTCCACAGCGCGGTGCTGCCGGGGATGTAGAGGCCGTGATCCGGCCCCTCTGACATGGGGTGCACGGACTACTTCTTCCCTGTGGTGGACACAGTCAAACCAGCCGCGAGTTCGAGTGGCGGTCGTGCATTCACTTGATCAGATTTCCGACGACGTTGATCGCGACGCCCACGATGACCGTGCCGAACAGGTACGACAGCAGGGCGTGACGAATCACGGCTCGCCGAATCCTTCGTTCGGCGATCCCGGTGTCGGAGACCTGAAAGGTCATGCCGACGGTGAACGCGACGTAGACGAAGTCCATGTAGTCGGGACGCTCTCGTTGATCGGCGAAGTCGATCCCGCCCGCCGGCTCGCTGTAGTACAGGTGGGCGTACCGCAACACGAACAACGTGTGCACGGTGAACCACGACAGGAACACGGTGAACACCGCGACGCCGGTCAGCACGCCCGACATGGCGCCCGAGTGGCCCCGTGCGTGAGCAAGACCAACGACCACACCGACGAGACTGATCATGCTGGCCACGACCATGATGAGGTCGACGACCGCCCGACTGTCGTCCTCTCGGGTCGCAACTCGCGCAGTGGCTGCTGCGTCGAGCACCACGATGAACGTCCAGACGGAGCCGACGATGAACAACGCGGCGACATCCCAGCCGGCCAACACACTGAGCTGCCACGGCGCGATGAACGCTGTCACCGTCCCGGCGGCGACACCGAGCGGGGCGGCGATGAGCAGCCGTTGACGCTGGTCGAGATGTACACCCATGGCGCCGCCCGGTGCACCATCGACCAGGCCCCGATGCCGACTGGTCATCGTCTGCCTTGGGTACTCACAGGGCGCAGCCTACTGGGGCGACACGAAACTGGTTTGGGCACCTTGCGCACTGGGTATCCATCGAGACAACTGTCCGCTCGGCACCCGCCGGTCGGGCGCAATCCCCATCAGCCTCCGAAGGAGAAACTGCCATGTCGTTCACCGAAGGTCCGCTTCAAGAACGTAGCGATGTCGTCTTCCAGTCGCCGCCGGCGGCCGTCGTCGACGTACCCGTACAGCGAGAAGTCGTTGTGCCAGCAGCCCCGGTTGCACCTGTCGCCGTCGTCAGCGGTGGGCACGTACGCCGGGCCTATGCATCTCGCTTCGCGCCCGATGCCGTCATTGCCGCCGTCGCCGGTCTGGTGATCCTGGTCGTCGGCCTGATCGCCGTCGTCCGTGGTGGTTTCGACGGCCCGATGTCGGACCCCGTCGTGCAGGTCGCCGGCTTCACCCATACCACCACCCTTGGCCTGATCGAGATCGCCATCGGCCTCGCGCTGCTCGTCAGCGGCGCCACCCGTTCGCGCAGCGGCGAAATCTTCTTCGGCAGCGTGCTGGGCATCGCCGGCTTCGTGGGCGCGGTGCAGAGCAAGTCGTTCACCAAGTCGCTGGCACTCGAGTCATCGATGGCTTGGCTGGCCGTGCTGGCCGCTGTTGTCGTCGTGCTCGCCGCGTTGCTGCTGCCCCGCTATGCACGCAGCTCGACGGTCATCGAGCAGATCTAGTTCCGTCTCTTCCACGATTACCGCACGATCGAGGGCGGCCGCTTCGGCGGTCGCCCTCGTTTGCGTTAGGAGAACGAGGAGGCGGGCGCCCGACGGCGGCGGCAGCGGATGGTGACCTGACCGGCATCGGTGCCCGAGATGATGTCGTCCATGAGGTAGCGCACGATGCCGAGCCCACGTCCTGACGATTCGTCGGCATCGGCGACGGTCCAGGTTTCGGGGTGCAGGAGATGGCCGGGGGCTTTCGAGGAACCGCTGACGACTTCCACCTCCCACCAATAGGGGTCGGCGACGTCGATCAGGATCGTCAGGTTCGAGCCGTTTCCGTGCTCGATGATGTTGGTGACCAGCTCACTGACGACCAAGGCGTAGTCGCTGATCACCTTGTCGGTGGCCCCGTTCTCGCGCAACGTGTCGGTGACGAACCGCCGCCCGGCGCGCGCGCTCGTCGGTACCGCCTCGAAGACGTGTTGCTCACGGTCGACGGCATTCGCGTTCATGTCACCACGAGAGTCCGCCATCGCCACGGAATCGTACCCAGCGCCATCTCATGGCGGCTTGATACCCCGGTCTGCGACAGTCGAAACGTCGCGTTGGACGGTTCCCTCGGGGCGAACGATGGTTTACTTCGGGCGATTTCGGGTGTCAACAGGCGCACGGCTGCTGTGGTGCAACGCGGAGAAAGGCACAACATGGCAGCGGATATCTGGACCTTTCGGATCTTTCCGCCTCATACCGTCTGGCCTGATCCGCTCGATCAGCGGCAGCGAGGCAACGATCTATCTGGCGATGACCAAGCGAGACGTGAAGGCCGCACCAGTCTTTCGGCCGATCGAGCACTCCAGCGAGTCCGGTTGGTACAACGACTTCTACGGGCCGTCGTCAACTCTCTGAGCGCTGCGGTTCCATCACCCACCGCACCGCCGGCCAGCAGCCGCCCGCCGCAACCTCGGCTACGGTCACGACCGTGGCTCATTCTCTGGAAGATCAACTGTGGCGCGATCCCGCGCACGCGGTGTCGGGGCTGATCCACGTCATCTCCGCGAACCTCGGCGGCGATCTCGTCGTGTGGGCGAAGGCTGACGCTGAATCCGGGTTGCTGAGCGTTGTCGACCTGGCCGACCCGACGGCGTCGACGCAGGTGCTCTCCGACCTCATCCAGCACAGTTCGGCGATCTCGCCGACGCCGCTGAGCACCCAGGTGACCGACTCCAACGTGCCGTTGCTGATCCCGCTGGTCGAGGGCGACGAGTGTTCCTCCGACTCGCTCCCTGAGCCATGGGTGCACCACCTCGCCGCCAACCCGATCCGTGGGTTGATCGCCGTGCCGATCCGCCTCGACGAGGCGTCGACCGGGGTGCTGTTCGCTGCCCGACGCACGACGTCAGCGCCCTACACCGCCGACGACCTGCGCTTCGTGGAGACCGGCGCCTATCGCCTGGCGGGCCAACCGCCTACAGCCTCTGCTGCTGATGACCGCGCTCTGGCGAGGCGGGTGGCCGTTCGATGGATCGTGAGCCAACGCCGACGGTTCCGACCTCGCGAGTTGGTGTTGGGCGCCGGTCTTCCGGTGCTGACGAGCGTGGTGCTCAGACGGCTCGACGATCCCGCCAAATACCGCCCCGGTGTGCTGCTGCTGCTCGCTGTCGTGATCACAGCGATCGTGGCCGGTGTGCGAGCGGCGGCGCTGTCGGGGGTGCTGAGCAGCATGGCGCTGTGGTGGGCGTTCACCCCGACCGTGAGCTCGTGGAGCCTGGCGAGCCGCGCTGACTTCTTCGGCATTGTGCTGTTCGTCGCCGCCGCGGGTGGAGTGATCTTGCTGGAAGTTCGGCTCGAACGGATCCGAGAGTCCGAACGTTTGGAACGCCAGCTCAGCGAGACGCTGCTGGCCCAGTCATCGAGTGCGATGGCGGTGTTCGACGACCAGCTCCGCTACCAGCGTGTGAACCAGCCGATGGCCGAGATGAACGGTCTGACCGCAGCAGAGCACGTCGGGTTGCGGCCAGGTGATCTCAGCCCGATGGCGGGTCAGCTGCACGAGCATCTGTTGCGACGGGTCCGCGACAGCGGCAAGCCGATCACGGATCACGAGCTGACGATCGTCATGCCGGAGATCGGCGTGGAGCGACACTGGAAGGTGAACTACCAGCCGCTACGCGATGGCGGCGCCGAGGTGGTCGGCATCGGCGCGGCGGTGACCGATGTGACGCTCGACATCGTGTCGCGGCGGCAAGCAGAACGATTGTTGCAACTGTCGGAATCTCTCACCACGGCACTCGATGAGCAACAGATCGCCGAGTGCGTCTGCTCGTTCCTGGTCGACACCTTTCACGGTCGGGCAACCGTCGCCCTGCGCGACCACGACGTGCTCGTCGTTGCCGCGCTCGCCGGGTTCGGCGATGTCGACGCTGCCCGATGGCTCGGTGCGCGGATCATGGTCGTCGAAGACGGCCCGATCGCCGAAGCGGCCCGCACGAACACCCTCGTCGTGCTGCAGGGGCGTGACGACTTCGCCCGGCGTTTTCCGACCCTTGATGCCGATCGCCCCGTGGTACGCGACCAGGCCAGCATGTCGATGCCGCTCCGTGCCGGCCCCATCGGGTTCGCTGTCGGCGTGATGCACATCGGCTGGGCCGCGCCGCGTCCGATCACTGAAGCCATGACCACGCTCGCCGGCACGGTCTCGTCGCTGGCCACCCTGGCCTTGGCGAGGATCGTTGCCACCGACGACGCTCACGAGGTCGAGTTCCGGCACGCGCTCGACGCGATGCTGGACGACGTCGTGGTCGCCCGGGCTGTCCGAGACGACGATGGCGAGATCGTCGACTTCGTCATCGAGTTCGTCAACAGCCACGGCTCGAGCGGGGCCCGGCGAGGCAGTGGCGGCCTCGTCGGACAACTCATCTGCGAGATCCATCCGGATTGGCGGGAGTCGGGGATGTTCGATCGCTTCCGCGATGTCGTCGAGAGCGGCATTCCCTACCAGGGGCACCGCGTGCAGGACGCCGATGGCATGGTCGAGGGAAATCGGCGGCAGGCGTTCTGGACCATCCAGGTCGCCAAGTTGGGCGATGGCTACATCTCGGCATCGCGCGACGTGACCGACATCGTCGTGGCGGAGGAGGCAACTCGCGCCGCGGCATTGCAGGCCGAAGCCGAGCGCACGGCCATCGGTCTGCTGCAGGCGGCCGCGCTGCCGACGACACTTCCGCAACTACCGGGCGTGCGCATCGCCGCCGTGTACGAGCCGGCCGATCCGCGCCAACCGATCGGTGGAGACTGGTACGACGTGTTCGCCCTCGACGACAACCGCGTCGCCCTGGTGATCGCCGACGTGGCCGGTCATGGTCACCGCGCCGCCGTGTTCATGGTGCAGGTCCGCAACATCTTCCGGGCGATCGCTGCCGAGCACAACGAGCCGGACGATGTGTTGATCCGCGCCAACAACGTGACGACCCGCCTCAACGAGCTCGACGGGCCGTTCGTGACATGTTGCTACGCCGTGCTCGACATTCGCTCGCACACGCTTCGGTGGGCGCAGGCCGGGCACTTCTCTCCGTTGGTCGTGCTCGCGGACGGCACCGCGATGTATCTCGAGGAGCGGTCGGGCGCGCCGCTGGCACTCTTCGAAGGCCAGGCCTACGAGTCGTCGTCGATCGAGGTCAGCCCCGGCGACCGCGTGTTGATGTTCACCGATGGGTTGGTGGAACGACGGCGCGAGCATCTCGACGTCGGGCTGGCCAGGCTGGCCGACCTCGCTGCGTCGCACGCGGAGTTGCCGCCCGAGGAGTTCGTGCACCTGCTGGCGGCATCGGTGACTCAGCGCTTCGACGACCTCGCGCTGGTCTGCATCGACTTCGTCGGCGCCTGAGGGCTTACGGGCCGACGGCGGGAGGCTCGGCGCGTTCGTGTGGACGCGTCATGGCCAACAACATGTCATCCAACGAACCGGGTGCGGCGTCGGCGGTTTCGATCAGCTCGGCCAGCGAGACCCCCTGTTCATCGGCTTGGTGCACGAGCTTCGCTGCGGCGTCATAGCCGATTCGTGGGGCCAGCGCGGTGACGATCGCCGGCGACCGCTCGGCGTTGTGCCTCATACGTGCCGCGTCGACCTCGATGCCTCGGACGCACCGGGTGTCGAGCAGCGTGGCTGCGTTCGCCAGGAGGTGGATGGACGACATGATGCTGCGCGCCGCGATCGGCATGGCCGTGTTGAGCTGCAGCGTCGACATCGTCGCCGCGAACGTGATCGTGGCGTCATTGCCCACCACCTGTGCGGCGACTTGTTGGACCATTTCGGGGATCACCGGGTTGACCTTGCCGGGCATGATCGAGCTGCCGGCCTGCAGCTCCGGCAACCTGATCTCGGCAAGTCCGCCGTTCGGCCCGGAGCCGAGCAAGCGCAGATCGCCGGCGATCTTGTACATCGACAGGGCGACCACCTTCAACAGCGCGCCGGCCTCGACCAACACGTCCTGGCTCGACTGCGCCTCGAAGTGGTTGCGTGCCTCGGTGAACGCCAGCCCGGTTCGCGTGCTGAGCCGCTGAGCCATCTGTGCCCCGAAGCCGTCGGGAGCGTTGAGGCCGGTGCCGACCGCGGTGCCGCCGATGGGCAGCTCGGTCAGCCGGGGTAGCACCGACGTGATCCGCTCGGTGGCCAGCTCGATGCTGCGCGCCCAACCCGCGGCCTCCTGGCCGAAGGTCATCGGCACGGCATCCATCAGGTGGGTCCTCCCCATCTTGACGGTGTCGAGGTGACGACCGGAGAGATCGAGCAGCGACGTTCGCAATGCATCGAGGGCCGGCAGCAGTGTTGCGGTGAGCTGCACCGCGGCGGCGATCCTGGTCGCCGCCGGAAAGGTGTCGTTGGAGGACTGCGATGCGTTGACGTGGTCATTGGGGTGCACCGGTACGCCGAGCAGCTCCGCGGCGCGGTGGGCAATGACCTCGTTCACGTTCATGTTGGTGCTGGTTCCCGAGCCGGTCTGGAACACGTCGACAGGGAACTGATCCGCCATCTCCCCGGCGACGATCTCGTTGGCGGCGCGTTGGATGGCGACACCCATCGCCGCAGGGATCACGCCGAGCATGCTGTTCACGGCGGCGCTCTCGGCCTTGATCATGGCCAGGGCGTGGATCATGGCAGCAGGGACCTGATCACCCGACACGGGGAAGTTGTCGATGGCCCGCTGTGTTTGCTCGCCCCACCGATGCGGTCCGGATCGAGGTGGTGCAGTTGCGGGGGTCACCATGGTCTACCTCCTCGGGCGATTGACGTGACGCTATCGAGGTGGTCGCATTCTGCGCAGTACAGGGCGCTGGTTCAGGTCTTGATGAGCTCGGCAGCAAGGTGAGACGGATGGGGGACAATCAGCAGTACATGTTGTGGTTGCCGTGGATCGCCGAAGGGTTCGCCGATGGATTTGCTGCCTCGGGCTCTCGCCACATGATGCGCGACTGGCGGCTTCTTGGCGCGGATGGTCGCGTCCGGCCCTCAACCGGCGCGATGGCGACCAGCTCATCAGGGCCGAGATCTTGCGAGGAGGAACGGGAACCGGCAAGCTGGGCCGGTGAGAAGTTTGGCTGGAATCGTGCTTGCCGCTGCGACGTCCTGCTCGCTCGCGGCGTGCAGCAACAACAATCGAGCAGCCTCCAGTTCCAGCACCGCTGACGCGAACACGGCCGACGCGGGAACGAACGCTCCCGTGTCGCCAACGACACCTGCTTCAATGAAGGAACCGCGCGCCTCTGCCAACTTCTGTTCGTTGGCCTTGAAGGCCGTGGGCGGCGAGTTCGACTTCACGAGCGAAGCGAGCGTTCGGGAGCTGACCGAAGATCCGAGTCTGACCGAGCATCAGACGCTGCGTGTCGTAGCCGCCATCGCCGATGCAGTGGCACAACTCAAGTCGGGGGGTGGCTACTCGAACGACCTTCTGGTGAGTGCCATCAACGACATCTGCGGTCTGAGCCTCACCCCCATGACGATGGTCGAGTAGCGGACCGATCCACCGATCGAGGTCCTCGTGGCGGACCGGATGTCGAGGTGTTGGACCACTGCCGAAGGACCCGGCTCGGCCGAGTTCGTCGCGGTGCGCCTGGGTCGTGGCGGCGCACCGGGAAGGGGTTGCCATCTTCGTCGAGCTTGCCTGACGGCCGTACGGTGAGCCGTTGTTGGCGGCCGCCGAGTTGGTTCTGTAGGGCTGTGAGTCGGGTTTCGGGGTTCAGGTCTCGACGAGGTTCAACGCGGTCACGTCGGCGACGCCCTTCACCCTCGTCAACCGGCGCACGTGGGCGCTGGAGTTGGGCCAGTCCTCGGCACTCGTCAGCAGAGTGACGACACCGTCGTTGACGGCCACATCCTTGAGTGCCGGATCGCGTCGCAGCACCGGATCGGCGGTGACCGCCATCCGTACTTTTGCTTCGGTGATCATCTCTGACATCGGTCGTGTGCGACGCTGGGCGACGGAACGGCGCACGAAGTCGGACCATCGGACCACATCTTTTCGATTGACCCACGCGGCCGAGGCCAGCGCAGCGAGCCACAGCGGGCGAATTCGTCGGCGAACGATTCGGGGAATCATGAGCGTCCTTTCATGGAGTCACCTCGTTGTACCCAGGACCCCCCGCCGCCAAACGCAGCTGGCGGGCGAACTCAGGTGGCGTCGGGCGAATCGTCCTGCATGAAGCCGCGCAACTCGGCCAGGCTGGAAGCGATCAATCGCCCCACGTGCACCTGACTGGTTCCGATCTGTTCGGCGATCTGAGCCTGGCTGAGCTCATCGAAGAAGCGGAGGAACAGGATCTGTCGCTGGCGCGGGCGCAGACGATCGAGCAGCCCGACGATGACCTCGCGATTCAGCACTGCCTCGAAGTTCGCCTCGACGGTCGGGGTCGACTTTCCGGATTGATCGAGCGGCCTGGCCCGATAGGCGTTGTTGGCCTCCAACGCCTCGATCACGGCTTCCTCGGAGATCTTCATGCGCTCGGCGATCTCGGAGATCCGCGGCGATCGGTGCAGTTCCTTCGACAACGCCTCGCTGGCCGCGTTGACCGCCGGTCGGAGGTCTTTGGCACGTCGCGACACATGGATGCCCCACGTGTGATCCCGGAAGTACCGCCGCAGTTCGCCCATGATGGTCGGCGTCGCGTACGCGCCGAACGGCACACCATGGTCTGGGTCGAACCGCTCGATGGCGTTCAACAGGCCGATGCGCGCGACCTGCACCAGATCGTCGAACGGCTCGCCGCGGTCGGCGAACCGGCGCGCACCACGCGTTGCCAGCCACAGCGTGTGGTCAGCGATCTCGTCGCGCAATCCGGGATCGCGGCTGACCGAGTAGCGATCGAAGGACTCCAGCAGCCAGGTCTCATTGTGTTCAGACTGACTGTGCATTGCCGTCACGTGATCGACGCGTGAGCTACAGCCGCCCAGATCTGGGCTCGGTCGTCGACGAGTTCGATGCCGTGCTGCGTGCAGACGCCGGCGAGCACCGTGCGGCACAAGATGAGATCGGGGTGGTTGGCATCGAAGGTCTCGATCGCGGTCTGCCCGCGCACGCTGAACGACTGATCCTCGACCATGAACTGGATCTCGATCGTCTTGCCGCCGCCATGCTCGATCAGCGCCAGCAGCACCTCGCTGACGGCGATCTTGATGTCTTCGATCTCGTCGACGGTGAACCCGGCCATCCCGGCGATCCCGCTGGCGGCCAGTCGCAACACGCGCGACAGGGTCGGATCGGGTGGCAGTCGCATGTCGACCGGCCCGATGGAGACCGGCTCAGTCACGACCGGTCTCGATGGAGAAGTGTTCGGTGGTTCCGGTGATCTGCAGGAGCCGGAGCACTTCGGCACCGACGTTGCGAAGCACGACCGTTGCACCGTTGTCGCTCTCTCGTCGACTGGCGCCCAACAGGCTGCGCAACCCGGAGGAGTCGATGAAGTAGACGTCGCCGAGATCGATGATGACCGCGCCTTGGCCCTCGCGTGCGCGGATGGCAGCCTCAAGGATCGGGCCGCCGGCCACATCGATGTCGCCATGCACGATGATCGCGCCATCGGCCTCGTTGTCGACGGTGAGTGAATCGTGGTTTCCCATCTCAGTCACTGGTGGGGCCTCCTGGCCGGGTGAATCTTGGTGCGGCAACGCGCATGTGATTGCACACGCTACGTGCCGCGGCCCGAATCGCCGCTGATGGGCCAGACAACACCAGGTCACATTTTCTTCCACGGTGATGTTTAGCCCACCCGCGATAGCGGTACTAGAGCCGACAACTTCACGATTTCCACCAAGGAGGGCACAGTGAGCGACGAGCGGTTCCACCGAACAGCCGACGCGGAAGCCGCTGAGCCCAGCAGATCCTGTCTCGTCGTTACCCGTCCCCAACGGCGACAGGCACCGGGCCAGGACGGCGGCTTCGACTCTCGAGTCCAAGCCGTCGTCGTGGCCTTTCTCTCCGACTTCTACCATCCTTCACGGATCCAGGACCAGTAGCCAACGGTCCACATGATCTCGCTGGTGGACCCCCACAGCGAGCGCTGAGCCCCCATTTCAGCGATCCGAACGTGCCTGGCCCGACCGTCCCCGGGCCGGGCACGTTTGCGTAGATGGGCCAGTCGCGAACCTACCGGCGCCTGTTGTCGACTCAGGGGCGGGTGCCCATCATCTTCAGCCAACGGGCGTGGGATCGCACGGCCTTCCATGGTGTCGGATGGCTGTGAATGGTGAGGTGGCATTGGTCGCATGCCTGGGTGAGCCGCTCGGCGACGAGCGGGTACACGGTATGCGGCAGGCGAGGGGCAAGGTGGTGCTCGACCTGGTAGTCGAGCCCGCCCATCAGCCAATGCAACGCGTGGCCGCCGAGCTTGGTGCGACAATGCACGTCGATGGTCGTTCGGAGTTGGTGGGCGATGAAGTCGGGCCCGCGGCGTGGCGCATCGGCATCGGGGAACTCCACGCCTTCGGTGCAGTGGGCCAGTTGGAACATCGTCGCCAGCAGCAGCCCGACCATCCATGACACCGCGAGGTAGAAGGTCAGCACGACCCACCAGCGGTGATAGACGAGAGGCAAGGCGAAGGCCCAACCGACGTGCATCAGCTTGCCGACCGCGATCATGGCGACATCGCGGCAGCGCGGTTGGCGAGTGAACCGCTGGCGACCGATGCCGTGGTTCCTGAGGTCGACGAAATCGGAGATCAACAGCCATTGCAACGTCAAGAAGCCGTACAACACCCACATGTACAGATGCTGGTAGCGGTGCCATGGGCGCCACGGCTGATCGGGTGCCAGACGGGCGAACGGCGCCTGGTCGATGTCGGCGTCGATACCGACCATGTTGGTGTTGCCGTGGTGCAGGTTGTTGTGCTTGAAGCGCCAGATCCACGAGCTCGCCCCGAGCAGGTCGCCGGTGTATCCGACGACACGATTCACGGAGCGCAACGTGCTGAACGAGGCGTGGTTGGCGTCGTGGAAGACCGAGGTCGCGGTTGCGGTCAGGGCGACGACCAACGCCATTGCAGACACGATCTTCATCACCACCGACGACTCGGCGATCACCAGCGACCAGTAGCTGACGGCCGCCAGCGCGGCGATGACGACTGCTTTCAGATGGAGCCGTCTGCGGGCCAGCAGCAGCTCACGTGGCGAGGGTCGCACGGCCTCGGTCAACGATCGTTGGTCATCGTCCAGGCTCCCAACGGGTGCCGAAATCGTTTGCATCGCCTCACTCCTTCGACATCGGTCGAAACCGCCTGCCGGGGTTTGGAGCGGGCTGCCACACGTACGGAAATGGCTGATTCACCCTACCGCTGGATGCGTGCGATACCGGATCGTCCCCGCCGTGAACGATCAGGTGAGTGCTAGCGTCGAGACACGGATCCTCGCAGTGACATTCGGCCCAGACCATGCCGCCCGCACTGCGATGAAAGCAGGAGGCATGGTCATGGCAGTGCGGTTCGCAGTTCTTGGCTACGCCGCGTGAACGACGACCAGTCGCGACGCGTCGCCGTCGCGTTCGCTCGAGCCGTGGCCAAGACGCCACCGGCAGGGCTGTGCAGTGCGTGTGTGGAGCTTTTGGTCGTCTCCGGAGCCGGGATCACCGTGATGGGTCCTGCACAGACCGGCCTGTTGTGTGTGTCGAGCCAGAGGATGGCGGCACTCGAGGACCTGCAGTTCACGATGGGTGTCGGCCCGTGTCAAGACGCCTTTCAATCGGGGGTGCCTGTCCACGCGCCACGGCTCGATCTTCCCGTTGTCGCTCGCTGGCCGGCGTTCGTCGACATGGCCAAAGATGTCGGAATTTGCGCGGTTTTTGCCTATCCTCTGGCCGTCAATGGCGCGAAGATCGGTGTGATGACGCTGTACCAGGACCGCGAGGGCGACCTCACCATCGGCCAGCACGCCGACAGCCTCGCCGTGGCCGAGGTGCTCACCGAGACGGTGCTGAGCCTGCAGGATGCCGCACCCGAGGGCGTGCTCGCCGAGAGTCTCGAAGAAGCTGTCGCCTACCGTGCCGAGATCCACCAGGCCTCGGGCATGGTGGCGATCCAGCTGAAGATCCCGGTCGCCGAGGCGATGGTACGGATGCGCGCCCATGCGTTTGCCGAAGGAAGGGTTGTAGGAGAAGTAGCGGCGGACATTGTCGCTCGTCGATTGCGTCTAGCGGACGATCGACGACAACCAGGAGAAGGGGTGTAACACCTGTGTCAAACGATGCCGAAATGAAAGCGCTGAATCGACAGGCGCTCACGGCGACCACGTTTGTCGAGATCGTCGACACACTCGTCGACGACTTCGACGTGATCGAAGTGCTGACCGTGTTGACGGCTCGCAGCGTCGAGTTGCTGGAAGCCGCTGCTGCAGGGATCCTGCTGGTCGACACCGACGGGCACCTGCGGGTGATCGGTGCGTCGACCGAGCAGGTTGGTCTGCTGGAACTCTTCCAGATCCAGAACGACCAGGGCCCGTGCCTCGATTGCTTCCAGACGGGCACCGTCGTGTCGGCCGCCGACCTCAGCGCCTCATCGCAGTGGCCGCAGTTCGCCGACGAGTGCCTACAGGCGGGCTTCCCATCCGTGTGCGCGGTCCCACTGCGGCTCAAGGACTTGATCCTCGGGTGCCTGAACCTGTTCATGTCCGAGCCGGTCGCGCTCTCCGACGGCGAGATCGCACTGGCTCAGGCCCTTGCTGATGTGGCGTGCATCGCCATCGTGCAGGACATGGCCACGCGAGAGGCCGCAGTTCGGGAAGGTCATCTGCAGCACGCACTCAACAGCCGCATCGTCATCGAGCAGGCCAAGGGGATGATCGCCGAGCGCGGCGGTGTCGATATGGACGACGCGTTCGCCCGGCTGCGTAGCTTCGCCCGCGGCAACAATCGTGGCCTCACCGAGATGGCCGAAGGGCTGGTCGCCGGCTCGATCAGCGTCGACGCGATCGTCGGCGGACGGCGCCCGCCGCCGCCACCGAACACTCGCCACCTGTGACCCCGGGCACAGAGATTGTCGACGGCCGTTGTGCCGCGAGCAAGACCGGTGTACGGTGCGTTCACGAGCAATTTGCTCCAGCTGCGTAGCTCCAGACCCTGGTTGCGCCCTCGTCGACGAGGAGAACCAGCGTGCGTACCAGGGACATGCGTGCAAAGTCCGCAACGACGTCAGTGACCTTGGAGGATGATCCACCGATCAGCCTCAGCGTCTCCAGAGCAGGCCGCACTCGGGTCGTGCAGATCTACGGCGACCTCGATGTGGTAAGCCGCGGCCTGGTTCGCCGGGCCTGCGTGACGGGTCGTCGCCGAGCCGTTGTCGTCGAATTGGCCGACACCACCTTCATGGATTGCAGTGGCTACGGCAGCTTGGTCGCCGCCCGCCGGATCCTGCAACGTCACGGTGGTTCGTTGACGCTGCGAAACGAATCCGGGCAGCCCGCTGAGCTGCTGGCGATGTTGACGAAGCTCGGGTCGCGCAACTGACCTGGGTCGAGGTCGGCTACATGTCGATGGCGTTGCGCGTCGTCTCGATCAGCTCGGCGAACTCGTCGAGCGCCGACTCACCGATCGATCCGTAGATCGGCACCAGCATCCGCGAGGTCAACCGCTCCGCCTCGGTGCGGGCCTCGCGTGCGGCGTCGGGGTCTCCGAACGGACCACTCCAGCCGAGGTGCTCGGCCCAGA
>JANPOJ010000332.1:0-2987 GCA_031427935.1 Ilumatobacteraceae bacterium
CGTCGTGTTCCGCGACCTGTTGGTACGTGAGTCTCTGGTTCAGTCCTGGCGCGATCTACTGGTGCAGTATCGTCGGATGGAATCGCAAGGCGAGATCCGTGGGGGGAGGCGCGCCAGATCGGTCGGCGTGATCAGGCCGACGACGTGACGGGCATCGTCATCGTCGACGACCACGATGCGCCGTTCGTCGATCGCCAACCGGTCGAGGGCATCGAGCAGGGGCTCGGCGGTCCTGGCGGTGGCGACGGCGTCGACCGGCGTAGCGATGTCGGCTGTGGTGAGGAAGCTCCATTGGCCGGGCGCGACACGGCGTAGATGATCGGGGGTGATCAGACCGACCAACCGGCCGTCGCGAACGACGGGAACCGTCGAGCCTTGGATCTTCTGCAGCACACAGCCGACCAACGTGGCCAGCGTCATCGTGTCGGGAACCATCGCCGGATGCGGCGTCATCACGTCGCCGACGGTCACGTTGTCCAGCACGTGCCGGGTACTCATGCTGTGGCCGAGCGTGTGACCGATGATCGACGCGGCGAACGCCGCGGCGGCGAGCACGGCGGCGACCCACTGCGCGGCGGTCGAATAACCGCCGGCGTTGCCCGCCAGGCTCCATGTGAGGAGCGAGGCGATCACCAGCAGGCTCCAGTGCAAGCGGGTCTCGATGCCTCGCCACGGGAACACCCGCACCGCCCCGGAGCGCATGTCAGTACCTCAGCACCGCTGCAAACCGCGCGCCGGCGGGGAGTGTCTCGTCGCCGACCAGGTGGATGCGGGCCCGGTGCCGGAGGCCGTCGTTCACTGCGGCCACGACGGCGGTCCGGTCAGCAGCCGGTGCCGGCGACGTCTCCCCGACGTGCGTCTCGGATCGAACCACCAAGAGCTCGGCGACGGAACCGGCGCGCCCGGCAGCCACCACCTCGTCGGGATCAGTCGCCGTCTTGCCGGTTCCGACCAACTCGCGCAACCGCTCGAGCGCACCGGTGCTGGCCGGCGGTAGAGATTGGACGAGTTCCCACGAACGCCGATGCAACTCGTCGGCCGACATTGCTTCGGGGCTGCCGGCGATAGCGGCATCGGCGGTGTTGCGGTAGTGGGTCTGGTTGATGAACATCGCCGCTTCGTACTCGACGCCGACCACCACCAGAGGCGCCACGGCGCCGTTGAGCACAGGAGTGATCGCTTTGTCGATGAGGTGGATGTACTGACGCACGTCGTCCTTGCGCAGATCTTCTCCGCCACCGGCGCCGTGCAGCGCACCTGCGCCATTGCGGCTCATGACTGATTCTCGGCGGATGTACCACAGCGCGTCGTCGATCGAACCCGGCATCTCGGGAACGGTAACGGGGTGGAACTCGAACCTGCTCCCTCGAAACAGCTGGGCGCCCTTCTTGCCGATCGTCAGCGTGAAGTACACCTGGTCGTCGATGATTGCCGGCAACAGCCGGAGCAGGTCGGCTCGATCGCCGATCTCGACGGCAGGACCCACCTCGATCGGTAGGACGAGTTGCACGACGCGCTCGGGCGACAAGAAGATCGCCAGGCCTCGCGCCGTGTGTGGCAGGTGGTCGACCAGCATCTCATCCAGCAGCGGAGCCACGAATGCGGCGGTGTCGTCGGGGCTCACGGCGTGTTCGTTCGTCAGCCTCGTGCTGGCGTCCTTCGCCGCAAGGCGCAGGGCCCTGATCACGGAATCTGCGCCTTGCGGCTGCGAGAAATCGATGGGCACGAAGACGCTGAGCAGAACGGGTGCTTCCCATCCGGCCAGCTCGCGGAGGGTATTGAAGTTGAATCCGGTGGCGGTGATCATGACTTCAGCGAACTTCGTTTGTCGCAGGCCGTCACGGGCCGGATGTCCTGACTGGTCAGGGACCAACAGTCCGGCGAATCTCCTGGATGGTGTCGATGATCTGGTCGATGCCGTGAAGGGCGGTCGCCAGTCGTTCGGAGAGCATCCGCTCGTCGGAGGCACTGGCTGCGATCGAGGTGCCGAACGCGAAGAGCCGTTGGATCACCAGGTCGAGAGCGGTCTGGAGCCGCTCCACCTGGCACTTGGCGTTGTTCAGGTCGATCTTGTCGATCGCGTGGTCGACCGACGCCTGTCGTTGCGACGTCATGTCGCGGATCGTGGCGACGACGAGCTTGGATTCAGACACGGTGTTCAGTTGCACATCGATGGAGAACACCGAGCCGTCGGCCCGGCGACCCTCGAGATCGAGGTCGTCGCGACCCATCGGCCGCGGCCGTGGGGTGGCGATGAAGCCTTCGACCTGCTTGCGGTGGTGGTGGCGCAGGTACTCCGGCAGGAGGACCTCGACGGGTTGACCGATCAACTCGGTGTCGTCGTACCCGAACAGCTGGAGCAACGGCTGGTTGGCGTACACGATCACGCCACTCCCGTCGGTCAGCATGATCCCGTCGGTCGTTCGATCGAGCAGCATCGACAGGAATGCGTCAGTCGACAGGCCGGCGATCTCGCCTGTGGCATCGGTTGTCTCCAGACTCTTGGTGCTCATCGTGCCAGTTTCGGGCAATCGGTTCTCGTCGTCCACGGCCATATGTCCCGAGAAGTCACGGATGTGGCTGTTGGTGCGCGGACGCAAGGGCCGCGCCGGCGGTGTATGCCGTACTGATCGCGCTGATGACCTCCTCGTCGGTGACCGCCTCGAAATGGCGGAACCAGCTGCCGATTATTACCATTATAATCAATCCATACTCTGCAATAAACATTTGAAAAATAGCCTGTCCAGCCCAAAGGTGGCGTGATACTGAGGGGGTAGCTTTGACCTTTATTGACTGTGGTTGAAACATTGGTGTAATCTGAATAGCCAAGTGTAGCATAATCTTTAAATTTTTCACTGGCGTTGCTGATAGTATTAAAATCAACTTTCGTAATCCATACATCCCATGGAGCAATGCCTTTTGAAGCGCAATAGGTTTGGGCAGCAAGGTTTTGAAATGAAAGAATAGATAAAAATAGAAAAGTTGTC
>JANPOJ010000333.1:0-2191 GCA_031427935.1 Ilumatobacteraceae bacterium
GTATCAGCGGTGCGTTCGAGCAACCCCGCGGCCAGTTCCTGCCCGATACATGCGTGCATTCCCTGACCGAACGACAACCCCCACGGGGCGGCCCCGTCGACCAACGGCAGCCGACGGGGATTGAACGCATCGGCGTCGGCACCGAACACGGCCGGATCGCGGTTGATGGTGTTGAGATCGATGACGACCCTCGTGCCCTTGGGTATGTATCGGCCGGACTTGAGCGTGATGTCCGCCAATGCCCAGCGCATCCCGGTAGGACTGGATGGGTTGAGCCGAATGGTCTCATAGACGGCCTTCTGCACGAACGAGCGGTCCGCGCGGATCCGCTCGATGTCCTCAGGATGCTGTGAAGACCATTGGAACAGGTGGTGCAGAGTGCGCACGAACGCCGTAGCTGAAGTGTGGGCACCCGCAAGGAGAAAGAACGAGATCTCGCGCAGGATCACGTCATGCGGCAGTTGGAGCGAGTCCTCGTTACGGAGCAACACGGTCAGTACATCGAGCGGAAGATCCGACTCAGGGGCCTCCCCGGCGGCGACTGAAGCCAATAGCTTCTGCCGCCGCTCGATGGATGGCGCAAGAAACTCGCGATCGAAGGCAGCCATCGATTCGGCGATCTCCGCCTCGACCTCCCCGATGTCACGGGTGGTGTGCGTGAGCGTGGCGCCCTCAATGAACTTCATCATCTGGGTGTACAGACGCGCAGTCTCCGCCGTCGTACCCGTCGGCCGGTCCACACCTGCGTTCAACGCGGCGAGGTTCATCATCAGCTGATGCGATAGCTCTACGATCTCAGCGCGACCAGCGGCGACGTACGGCTCGAGCGTCTGCTCGATCACGGAGGGGAAGAGATCCCGCTCGTAATGCACCAGAGTTTCGCGGCGGAACAGCCGGTTCTCCAGGCGCCGCCTCGACCGATGCTCATCGCCGTGGAGATTGACCAGGACGTCGGCCATCACGATCTGACCTGCGTCGTACAGCGCTTGGCGCATTTCCTTGTGACGGTAGATCTCCTTTGCCTCATCCATCGACGTGATAGTGATCTCGTCGACCGGTCCAATCATGTCGTTCCCTCACTGACGTTGGTTCGGGCGGCGACGGCAGGGCGAGACATCATGAGATCACTCCGAGTCCCATTCCGCCGTCCACGGCGAGCACCTCTCCGGTCGTCCATTCGGCTCGGAT
This sequence comes from Ilumatobacteraceae bacterium, assembly GCA_031427935.1. Taxonomy (GTDB): domain Bacteria; phylum Actinomycetota; class Acidimicrobiia; order Acidimicrobiales; family Ilumatobacteraceae; genus JAENVT01. The sequence goes on from JANPOJ010000333.1 coordinate 1,189, forward strand.
GAGGTACTCGATTCCTTCTGCGATCTCATCGACCGTACCGATGCGGCGAAGCACATGGTGGTCGGCCATCGCAGCCAATCGTGCAGCGGCCTGCTCGTCGTCGACAAGGCCCGCACGCTGATTGATCTCGGTCAACACAGCACCTGGGCGAACGCCGCCGACGCGAACCCCACGTGGCCCGATCTCCGCAGCAAGCACGCGAACCAGTGTTTCCAGCGCTCCCTTGGTGATGGCGTACGGGGCAGCGCCGGGATAGCTGCGAACGGTGTAGATCGACCCGATGAAGACGATCGACCCACGGCGGGACTCGAGATACGGCAACCCCTCCTGGCTGAGGAGCATCCCGGAGACGACGTTGTCGTTGAACACGTTGAGCAGGCGTTCCGCGGTCCACTCCCCGATTGGCGAACGCTCCATGTTGCCGGCGTTGGAAATCAGTGCGTCGAGACCCCCGCCATGCTCGACTGCACGGGCGATCAGTGCGGACCGATCGTCGGCATTGGTCACATCGGCGCGCACCCACGTGCAGAGTTCCCCGATGTCGGCAGCCACGGCTCGCACCTTGTCCTCGCGGCGGCCACAGATCGTAACCCTCGCTCCCCCGGCAGCGAGGCGACGGGCGGTGGCTTCTCCGATTCCGGATCCAGCTCCGGTCACGAGCACCGACATGGTGTTCAATTCACGCAACGTTGTGTCCTCCTTGCGCCGAAACAGATTGCGCGAGTTGTGGTCCCGGGACACCGCGTGGACGCGGCAGGGTGGTCATCAGCGACGACGAAAGGCCGCCGTCGACGTACAGCACCTGCCCGCTGACGTATGCCGAGGCGTCGGACGCGAAGAATGCGACGACTTCGGAGATATCGCTCGGCGACCCGAGACGACGAAGAGGCACGGCATCTGCGCGTGCCTTGCGCACTTCGACATCCTGATACATGCCAGCACCTTCGGTGGCAATCAAGCCGGGCCCAACGGCGTTGCATCGAATCCCGCGAGGACCCCACTC
>JANPOJ010000334.1:0-7683 GCA_031427935.1 Ilumatobacteraceae bacterium
GTTCGGTACCGTCGTAATGGGCGAGCCCCAAACGATTCCGCAACAAATGGGGCCAATCACCGGTCGCCAAATCGTCGGCCGAACCCAGTTCATGCTGCAAAAGCAGCGAAGGCAGGTGGCTGCCGTTCGAACAGGGCGCCAACCCGGTGATCGCCGGAGACGTGAAGTACGTCAGCATGAAGTACTTCTTCACCCGCAAGCTGATGCTGGTGAAAGAGAGCAAGGGCTTCGTGTGCCTGCCCGGCGGGTTCGGCACACTCGACGAGACCTTGGAGCTGCTGACGCTGACCCAGACCGGCAAGGGTCTGCCCGTGCCGATCGTGCTGCTCGACACGCCGGGCGACCCCTACTGGGAGACGTTCCACGATTTCGTCGGCCATCAACTGGTCGAGCGTGGTCTGGTCTCGCCCGCTGATACCGAGCTGTACCTGGTCACCGATGACTGCCAGGCGGCCATCGACCAGGTGCTCGGGTTCTATCGAAACTACGACTCGATTCGATACATCGGCCACCTCGCAGTGATGCGGATGAAGCAGTCCCCGACCGACGAGCAGCTCGCCTCGCTCAACGAGCGCTTCGGCCCATTCTGCGAGAGTGGTGGCATTGCTCGGGCGACCCCGTTCGAGCCGGAACGTCGGGAGAACGACAAGCTCGATCTCGCTCGAATCGCGTACACGTTCACCGGCCACTCCAGCGGGGTGCAACACGAGTTGATCGACGCCGTCAACTCATTCGTCAATGCCTGACGCACCACCCAGCAGGTGGATGGCCTTCTCGACGGCGCGACGTGCCTGCGTCAGCCGCTTGTCGTCGGCCGGTCTGGCCAGGCCCTCGGCGGAGGCCTCGCGCAGCTGATCGAACGTGATCTGGTCGAGATCGTCGACCACGATCTGCAACCGATCGACCAGGTCGTCGTACCGACCACTCATCACAACGCCTCGGCGACGAGATCCATGGGGTGCTTGACGTTGACACCGGCAGCGGCCAGGTGCAGTGCGCACCCAGGGTTGGCGCTGGCAACGACCTGCGGTCCGGCGCGGTGGATCGCCGCCAGCTTGCGCTCGCGGATCTGGCCGGCCAACTCGGGTTGCAACGTCGAGTAGGCCCCGCCCGCGCCACAGCACAGCCCCTCGTCGTCGAGCTCGACCACATCGGCGACGGCCGCCAGCACGGTGCGCACCGGCAGATGTGCCCGCTGGACGTGGCGCAGATGGCACGGGTCCTGCACTGTCACCGGGCCGAGCCGGCGCCGAACGGGCAGGCGGTCGATCAGCGGTGCCACGAACTCGCAGGCGTCGCGCACACGGGCACTGAACGCCCGCGCCGCGTCGGTGCCGAGCAGGTGTCCGTAGTCCTTCAGCGCAGCGCCGCATCCAGCGGAATTGACCACGATCGGTGCGTCGCCCGGCATCGATCGCATCACCTTGTCGGCCAGGCCCCTGGCCTCGTCGGTGAGCCCGGCGTGGATGTACAACGCTCCGCAGCACGCCCCGCCAGCGCCCGGCGCTCGATAGCTGACGCCAACGGCCGTGAGCACCTTGGCGGTGTTGCGGTGCGTGTCGCGTTGCCATGCATCCATGACGCAACCGGTGAACAGCCAGGCTTCGTCGCCCGTGGCGCGTGGCGCTGGCCCTCGGCGCAGCTCCAGCTTCGGCAAACCCATTCGCTTGGGGACCAGCCGCAACCGCTGGGCGAACGCCAGCATCGTCGAGCCGGCGAGCAGCAGGCGATGGTGGCCCAGCACGCGATACCCGAGCTTCTGCCACCACGGCGTCATTCGCTTCTGCGCCGTCAGCGTGTCGCGCGTGCCCTCCATGAGTTGCCCGAACGGCACGCCGCTGGGGCACGCCGGCTCGCATCCTCGGCACTGCACGCAGGTCTCCATGAAGTGCACGAAGTCGTCGCTGACTGCTGCGTTGTCGAAGTGGACGGCACGCATGGCCGAGATCCGACCCCGGGGCGACAGCGCCTCCTCACCGGTGACGCGGAAGGTCGGGCAATGCGGCAGGCACAGCCCACAGCTCACGCACATGCTCAAATCGTTGTCGTCGAGTTGAAGTTTCACAGTGCTCCCACCGTACCCGTAACGTCCTGTCAGCATGCCTGAGGGTCACACCGTCCACAGAATCGCTCTCGACCACTCCAAGATCCTGCGTGGCAAGCTCGTGGCTGTCTCGTCGCCCCAGGGCCGCTTCTCCGGCGAGGCAACGCTCGTCTACGGTGTTCGCCTGAAGCAACTGGAGGCCTACGGGAAGCATCTCTTCTACCACTGGGCGAACGGACTCGTCGGCCATGTGCATCTCGGCTTGTTCGGCCGGTTCCGTGTGTATCGCGGCGCGCTGCCGGCGGATTCGGCGACCGTTCGAATGCGTCTGGCCGTGCCGAAGGCGACGATCGATCTGATCGGTCCGACCGACTGCACGATCGGCACACCCGACGACCGCGAGCGGATCGTGCGACGGCTCGGACCGGACCCATTGCGGCCTGATGCCGACCCGCAGAAGGCGTTCGAGGCGATCGCTCGACGGGTCGCCCCGATCGGTCAGTTGTTACTCGACCAGAAGGTGATCAGCGGGCTCGGCAACGTGTACCGAGCCGAGGCGTTGTTCATCAACCACATCAACCCGAAGCGGCCGGGGAACCAGATCACGCGCGTCGACTTCGACGACCTGTGGGCCACCATCGTCACGATGCTGGAGCGCGGTGTCGCCGAGAATCGCATCGTCACACTCGATCGGGATCTGTTCGACGTTCCGACCGGAACCGCGCGGCGCGGCGACACGACGTACGTGTACCACCGCGATCTCTGCCTGCACTGCGGCGCGCCGATCCAAACGGTCGAGTTGGGTGGCCGCGCCTGTTATTACTGCCCGGTCGATCAGCCCCGCTGACTACTGCGCGTGCCACGAAGGCGCATCGGTCTCGCCCTGCCAGTAGCGCAATCGCAACGCAGCCTCATCTGCCGCCGACGAGTTCGAATTCGCCGCCCGCAATCGCATCAGGGTCGCGGCCACAAGGCGAAGCTCGGCAATCGCCTCGGCCAGGGGGTCACCACGCAACGACTTCCCGGCGCCTTCGGCGAACGCCTCGTAGATGCCGGGCTCACCGCCCCAGCGTTGCGTCCACGTCATCAGCGGCGCATGGTCCCAAGCGCCAGGCCCGCTGCACAGCAGATCCCAGTCGAGCAGCACCGGCCCGTGCACGGTCTGGATGACGTTGCCGGGATGCACGTCTCCGTGGCAGATCACCGAGGCCTCCGAACGCTGCGTGTCGAGCAGCGGCAGGTCGCGATCGATCGCCGCACTGATGGCTTGACGCGACGCGGTATCGAGATCGTCGCCGGTCTCGGCGAGCAGGGCGGAGAAGTTCCACCACGGGAAGTCGCCACAGAACGGCAATGGATACCCGAGCGGCACGTCGTCGAGATCGACGCGATGCAAGAGAGCAACCATCTCCCCCACCTCGCGCCAATCGATCGAACCGTGCTGCTCGATTGCTGCGATGGCGAACACAGCGTGGTCTCCGCTGACGAAGGCTTCGTCACGGACGTACGTCGGGACGCGCAGACCGAGTCGAGTGAGTGCATGCCCGAGTGCAATCGCTCGTTCGGGCGGGGCGCTCGGCTTGCTGACACGAAGCAGCACGCCCTCGCCGGCCGTGAAGATGCCGTTCATCCCCATGCGCAGCAACTGTGGCTCGCCGAAACCCCAGTGCCCGGCCGCGAGCCGGGCCGACCGAGTGACCGACTCGAGCGTGCCCGGGGGTGCCGCGACGAAGGGTAGTTCAGCCGAGGCTGACACCAGGATTGAGCCGTCCGCTCGGGTCGAACTCGGCCTTGATCCGCCGGGTGAGCTTCGTCACCGACGGCTCGTGGGGATGCTCGCCCGGCAACGGCTCGGCATGGTGCACGACGCCGACGCCGACCTCCGCCACGAAGTCGCCCGTCAACGAGCCGACATCGGCCGGCGAAACCACCCGACGACTCCCCGACGGCAACGCGGGCGGGCCGTCGCATGCCGTCAGCGAGCTACCGGTTGCCTGGGCAGCCACGTCGTCAGGATGCCCTTCGAGCAGGGCCCACAACCGCGAGCCGTTCCAGAGCACCGACGCCGGGCGATAGAGCCGGCTGAACGTCGGGAACGGATCATCGGCCTCCATCACGAACCATTGCGAATGAGCCGGTCGAGGCCGAGTGCGAATGATCACGTCGCCGATGAAGCCGAGCGTGCCGCGGGCCCCAACCAGCAATCGGCACAGGTCGAACCCGCTGACGTTCTTCACGGTTGGCCCACCAGCCTGCACGACCTCGCCGCGATCCGAGACGTAGCAGGCCTGCAGCAACACGTCGCGAACCGGGCCATAGCCCAAGCGGCGGACGCCGCTGTGACCGACCGAGAGCGCACCCCCGACGGTGCCACCAGGTGGCAACGCCACACATTGCCCGAACTCGGCCAACGCGGCTTCAATGTCATCGACCGGGGTGCCGGCGCCACACCGCATCGTCATCTCGTCGGGCTGGATCCACTCGATCCCCGCCGGCGGGTACACGGCGCGGATGCCCGGAACCGGGCCACCGCGCATGCCCAGGCCCGTGATCGTGACAAGTTCGCTCGGTCCGACATCGTCGGCAAAGGCCGTCAGATCCACGCGCCCTCCGGGACGTGCTGAAGATCACCGCACGAGGCCGCCGAGGGCAGCACCTTGTTCGGGTTGGCCAGCCCCACGACATCGAACGCGCGACGGAGCCGGGTCTGCGCGTCGAGGTCGACCGGGTTGAACATCAGCGGCATGAAGTCACGCTTCTCCAGCCCGATCCCGTGCTCGCCCGACAGGACCCCGCCCGCTGCCACCGACACGCGGACGATCTCCTCGCCGGCCGCATGGACCCGGTCCATCACGCCAGGCTCTCGCTTGTCGAACACCAGCAGTGGGTGCAGGTTGCCATCGCCGGCATGGAACACGTTCATCACCAGCAGTTGATGACGCTCGACGATCTCGTAGACCTGCCGCAGCACATCCGGAAGCCGGCGCCGGGGTACCACGGTGTCGTGCAGGTAGTAGTTCGGCTTGATTCGGGCGATGGCGCCGAACGCGTTCTTGCGCCCCTTCCACAGCAACGCCCGCTCGGCTTCGTCCTGGGCGATGCGCACGGTGCCGGCCCCGTGGGCCTTGCCGATCTCGACGATGCGCTGCACATCGGCCTCGAGTCCGTGAGGGAGACCGGCGACTTCGACGAGCAGGATCGCTGCGGCCTCGGTCGGTAGCCCGGCGTGGATGTACTCCTCGACCGCACGGGTACAGAGTTGGTCCATCATCTCCAAGGCCGCAGGAACCATGCCGGCGGCGATGATCGCGCTGACGGTCTGCGCCCCGTCTTCGACGGTCGTGAAGTCCATCAGCATGGTGCGCACCGCCGGCGGGTTCTGCGTCAGTCGAACACAGACCTTGGTGGTGATCCCGCACATGCCCTCGCTCCCAACGAACGCGCCGCGCAGGTCGTAGCCGTCGGGCTCGGCCGTGTCGGCACCGAGCTGCACGATCTCGCCGTCGGGCAACACCACCTCGAGCCCGATGACGTGGGCAGTCGTCACGCCGTCCGAGAGGCAGTGCGGTCCTCCGGAGTTGTTCGCAACGTTGCCGCCGATCGAGCAGCTCTGCTGACTGCTGGGGTCGGGAGCGAAGTGCAGGCCGTGAGGCGTCACCGCCCTCGTGAGGTCGAGGTTGAGCACGCCCGGTTCGACCCATGCAAACCGGTTGACCGGATCGACGGAGAGCACCCGGTTCATCTTGGTCGTGACGATCATGATGGCGTCGTCGAGCGGTGTCGCGCCGCCGGCCAGACCCGTGCCTGCGCCGCGGGCCACGAACGGCCTGTTGTGCGCCACGGCGACACGGATGCAGGCCTGCACCTCCGCGGTCGTCGTGGGGAAACACACCACCCCGGCGTGCCCTTCGAGGTTCGACGCATCGCGCTTGTACAGCGCGAGCTCGGTCTCACCGACGCGAACGCGATTCGGCGACAGCGCCGCGCCGAGATCAGCGACCAGCGAGTTGGTCATGCGCGGCGGCGACGACGATCGTCGTCTCGATCACGAATCTGCTTCAGCACGATCACCTGACCCGGCGCAACCGGACGCCCGTCCACGAGCACTTCGTCACCGTCGCCGAGGTCGTCAGCCAGTGTGGTCGCCCGGCCATCGAGCCGCGCCCGCAATTCGGCCTCGCGGGCACGCATCGCGATACGTCCTTCGGAGAATGCATCGCGGACGCGATCCGTCACGCTGTGCACCACGTTCTTCGGGGCCAGATGCGTGGCGGCCTGCTTCATCTTGCGCTTGGCCACACCAACCCCGGCGACACCCGCCACGGCGCCGCCGACGAACCACGTCATTCGCTTGATCATGCCGATCTCCGTTCCTTGCGACGCAGGCGGCGCACCGCCCGCGTGGTGCCAGTTGCCAGTGCCGCAGTCTTGATCACCGGGGCGCTCAACGCCGCGCGGGCAACGCGGCCGCCGCCGGCGACGGCGCCGCTGATCGCTTCGGCAGAGCCGAGCACGCGGTCGAACCGCTCGAGATCGATGCGGGCCTCGGCCATGGTGGACCTGGCTTCGTCGGTCGATGCGCGGAGCTCGGCCAGCAACGGGGTGGTCTCCTGGCGCAGCGACACGACCTCACCGCGGAGCGATCTCATGGTGTCGAGCACCCGCAGCAGCACCACGACCAGCGCGGTAAACCCGATGCTGCACAACACCGCCGCCAAGACGACGGCTAGCTCTCCAGCGGTCATGTGCGTTCGTCCATTCGCCTTGCCACGTCTGCCTCTGCTCCGTGCTCACTCGGTTCGTAGTACTGCTTGTCGCGCTGCGCATCCGGCAGGTACTGCTGGTCGGTCCAACCCTCCGGATGGTCATGAGGGTAGTCGTAGCCGACCCCGTGGCCCAGGAACTGGGCGCCTTTGTAGTGCGCATCGCGTAGATGCGGCGGCACCTCACCGATCGCCCCGTTCTGCACGTCACCCCGCGCATTCCAGATGGCCAGCGCCGCACGATTGCTCTTCGGGGCCGTTGCCATGTGGATCGCCGCTTGGCTGAGGTTCAGCTGTGCCTCAGGAAGGCCGACGTGCTCCAGGGCCTGTGAGGCGGCAACCGCCACCAGCAGCGCCTGCGGGTCTGCCATCCCGACGTCCTCGCTGGCGAAGACGATCATCCGGCGGGCGATGAAGCGGGCGTCCTCCCCCGCCTCCAACATCCTGGCCAGGTAGTACACGGCTGCTTGGGGGTCGCTGCCACGCATGCTCTTGATGAACGCACTGATCACGTCGTAGTGGTCGTCGCGGCCGTAACGCAGCGCGCTGGTGCCCAAGGCGGCTTCGACGTGGGTCAACTCGACCGGGTCCGGGTCCGCCAGGGCGCACGCCACCTCGAGGGCGGTCAACACCTGCCGGCCGTCGCCGCCGGCGCGGTCGACGAGGTGTTCGATCGCGTCGTCGGTTGCGGTGGTCCCCTCGGCCTGCAGGCCCCGGCGCACCAGTGTCTCGATGGCCTCACGGTTCAGTGGCTCGAGCCGGAACAGGGTGCTCCGGCTGCGCAGCGGTGGGTTGACCTCGAAGAACGGATTCTCGGTGGTCGCTCCGATCAGCGTCAGCGTGCCGTCTTCGACCGCCGGCAGGAGGGCATCCTGT
>JANPOJ010000335.1:0-1619 GCA_031427935.1 Ilumatobacteraceae bacterium
GGGGGGGGGGGGGGGGGGGGGGGGGCGCTGGCGGGGGCGGAGGCGGCGTCGCGCCGGGAGGCGGCCCGGGAAAGTCGGTCATGGTCGTGGACTGTACCCCTCCTCGACCTCACCGTTGCGGGACTAGCGACGTGGTCGTTCGCGCCGCTTCGGCAGTGGCGTGATCCACCACCGATTGCTGAACCGCCACGTGGGCACCCGTACCACCGGCGACGGGGCGATGTACACCGCCTTCGGCCACAACGCTTCGACTGCGGCGACGATCGCCGCGACCTCCTCGTCGCTCGGCTCGGGCGAGATCTCGACCCTCGTCATGTTCGTACTCACAGCGGCATGTTGCCGTGCTTGCGGCGCGGCAACTCCTCGCGCTTGGTGCGCAGCATGCGCAACCCGGCGACGATCTTCTGACGCGTCTCGGAGGGGTCGATCACGTCGTCGACGTAGCCGCGCTCGGCCGCGTTGTACGGGTTGGCGTACTTCTCGGTGTACTCGGCGACCAGCTCGGCGCGACGCGTGGCGGGGTCGGCGGCTTGCTGCAACTCGCGCCGGTACACGATCTCGACGGCGCCCTGCGGGCCCATCACGGCGAGCTCGGCGGTTGGCCAGGCGTAGGCCAGGTCGGCGCCGATCGACTTCGAGTTCATCACCACGTACGCACCGCCGTAGGCCTTGCGGGTGATGATCTGGATGCGCGGCACGGTGGCCTCGCAGTAGGCATACAGCAACTTGGCCCCATGGCGGATGATGCCGCCGTACTCCTGGTCGACACCGGGCAGGAAGCCGGGCACATCGACGAACGTCAGCAACGGGATGTTGAACGCGTCGCAGGTGCGCACGAAGCGGGCGGCCTTCTCGGAGCTCTCGATGTCGAGCACGCCGGCCAGCATCAGCGGCTGGTTGCCGACGATCCCGACGGGGTGGCCGTCGACGCGGCTGAACCCGCAGACGATGCTGCGCGCCCAGTGCGGGAAGTACTCGAAGAACTCACCGTTGTCGACGACCTCGCGGATGACCGCCTTCATGTCGTACGGCTGGTTGGCGCTGGGCGGCAACAGTTCGTTGAGCGCTGGGCACAGCCGATCCGGATCGTCGCCGGTGTCGACGTGGGGCGGTTCCTCGAGGTTGTTCGACGGCAGGAAGCTGAGCAGGAAGCGCACGTCTTCCAGGCAGGCCTTCTCGTCGGCCGACACGAAGTTGGCCACGCCCGACTTCGATGCGTGGCTCATGGCGCCGCCGAGCTCTTCCAGCGTGACTTCTTCGCCGGTCACCGTCTTCACCACGTCGGGGCCGGTGATGAACATGTGGCTCGACTCGCGGACCATGAAGATGAAGTCGGTCATGGCCGGGCTGTACACGGCACCGCCGGCGCACGGGCCGAGGATCACCGAGATCTGCGGCACCACACCCGACGACAGCACGTTGCGGTAGAAGATGCCGCCGTAGCCGGCGAGCGACACGACGCCTTCCTGGATGCGGGCACCGGCGCCGTCGTTGAGGCCGATGACCGGTGCGCCAACCTTGAGCGCAAGGTCCATCATCTTGTGGATCTTTTCGGCAAACACCTCGCCGAGGGCGCCGCCGAAGACGGTGAAGTCTTGGCTGAAGATGAAGACCTTGCG
>JANPOJ010000336.1:0-9419 GCA_031427935.1 Ilumatobacteraceae bacterium
TAGACGAACCAGCCGGTGAGGTCGACGACGTGGAAGGCGGGGGACGTGGAGAACGTGCAGATATCGGCACCGCTGGCGGCGCGGGTGGGGGTGATGGCTTGGTTGGCGACGACGTCGGCGGCGACGAAGTTGAGCGTCGACGAGTGGTACGGCGTCGACCAGCCGGGCTCGACGCACGGTCCGATCTCGGCCCAACCCGAGTTCCGCGGCGTGACGGCGATCATCGACACCATCAGCGCCTGCACATTCGCGGGCACCGCGGAGGTGGCGACCGGCGCGTTGGCGGGAAGGATCCCGACCGGCGGCGCGTCGAGCGCGACGTGACCGAACACCGAGCCCACGCCGATGCGCGTGTCGACCAGGCGGGTCGGCGCGACGGCCTGGTAGTTCAGGCCGTCGGGCGCGGCGTCGTAGGTTCCCTGCAGGTCGATCACGATGTGCGTCGGCGCGCTGCTGTGCACGCAGACCTCACCATCTGCCGCACCGATCTGCACCAGGTTGGCCACCACTTGTCCCGGCAGGTAGTTGACGTTGGAGACCACGGGCAGCGTTGCCTGGCAGGGGAAGACGGTGACGAAACCGGCCAACGCAGGTTGGGTGATGGTCACGTTGATCGCCACGCCGGCAGCAGCCGCTGGCACGGCGATGGGACGCGTCTCGCCGGTGCGCCATGCACCGCCGGCGAGTCGTGAGTCGTAGATGCGGGTCGGCGCCATCGGGTGGAAGCCGTACGCCGATGGTGCGGTGGAGTAGCTGCCGGTCACGTCGACCAGCACGTCGGTCTCGACCATCGTGAACACGCAGATCGAGCGATCGCCGGAGATGCTGACCACGGCGTGCGTCGCCCGTGTCGTGCCGGCGAGGTAGTTGAGGTTCGAGGTCGGCGGCATCGGTTCGTCGCACGAGAACGCGGTGAGGTACCCGGCGCCGATCGGGCCGACCGCCGCGAGATCGATCACCGCGGCGCGGGCATCGTCGGTGACCATGCCCGCCAGGCCGACCCGTAACACGTGGCCGCCCGCCACCGGCGCGCTGTCGCGTGTGTCGATGGCCCGGATCGGAGGGCTGGTGGGTACGAAGCCGAGCGGCTCGGTCGTGGCCGCCAGTTGTGGTGCCGGCAAACCCGGTGGCGCGGCGAGCTCGAACAGCCGCGGCTGGTAGAGCGTGGGGTTGTCGAGCGCCAACGGCTCCATCTGCCGGGCGTTGTTGGAGATGGCGACGACGAGGTTGCCGGTGTCGGATCGCCACGGCATCAACTGAGCTGCGTACGTGTTCGTGCGTCCGTCGACCGTGCGGGTCGGCACCGTGACCGTCTGCACCGTGACCCACGGCCCTTCGGGTGCAGGCGCCACATCGACGCGCACCGCGCTGCCGTTCCAGTCACCGACCTTCACCACCGAGAGCCACATCCCGTCGATCACCCGCGGCTGCATCGGATTGCTGGCCCCATCGGGCGTGATGCTGATCGGAACGGCGGAGGCACGGTTGGCGACCCAGTCGTCGCCGTCCCAGTAGCTCGGCTGCAGATCGAAGCGACCCACTGGAACTCGGGCGACGAACACCTGCGACGGCGGCGGTGAGGTGGGGTCGGGCAGGTTGAACTGATCGTATGACCAGCCGAACAGGTAGCTGAACGTTCCGTCGGATTCGACCGCCGATCCGTAGACCACCGTAGCGGTCGAAACAGGTGCCGGCACGAACGAGATGAGATCGAGAGTGGCAACGTTGAACCTCGCCACCCACACCGCCACCGGGTGCGCGGGTGACGCTGCCCCGGCGCCGAACTCGTTGGCCATCTCGATGTAGAAGATGGCCAGCCGACCCGCCTGGTCGAGCCCGCCGCTCATCGGCCAGAACCAATGGCTGCACGTCGCTGTCATGTCGCTGCCGACGTAGGACGCGTCGGCGATGGCGCACTGGGCACCGGGCGTGATCGGCCCGTGCAGCGTGGTGAAGCAGCGTCCTTGCTGCACGATCAGCGCGTTGTGGGCGAACCCGGTCGGTGGCCGTAGCGACGACGATCGCACGCCTGGTGTCGGCGAGATGAACGCGTCCTGCACGGTCCACACGTTGCGCCCGTCGGGCAGGGCGATCACCCGGGTCGTGTCGAACCCGACCAGATCGCCGAGCTCGTTGGTGATCAGGCGGTTGAGGCTCGCGGTGTCGGTGCCGGACGCACATTCGCTGCTGATCTCGGCATGCGCGAGGTGCGGTGACGTGAAGACCAGGCCCGTGGCCACCACGGCGATGCTGATCAGGCAGGCGGCGGGGCCACGCATCGAGCAAGGCTAGTGAACGGCCGCGGCTCGGATACGTCGGGCGCCTCGAGTGGCCACATAGGGTTCGCACTCATGTCTGATCCCGTTCAACTCGCTCTCGTCGGTCTCGGCCGCATGGGATCCGTGCACGCCAACGCGCTCGCCGCCCTCGCATCGATCGAGGTCATCGCCGTCGCCGACCCAAGTGCCGACGCGCGGGCCGCAGCGGCACTGCTGTTCCCCACGGCGCGCCTGCTGGCGGAGCCGGCCGACGCGTTCGAGGTCGCGGGTGTCGAGGCGTGCCTGCTGGCGACGCCCACCCCGCTGCATCCCGCGCAGGTCCGCGCGGCGCTGGCCGCCGGTCTGCACGTGCTGTGTGAGAAGCCGCTGTCGCTCGACCCTGCCGAGTCGCTCGACATCGATCACGCAGCCACTCGCGCCGGGCGCGTGTTGCAGCTGGGGTTCTGGCGTCGGTACGCCCCGCCGTGGAGGGCCGCGAAAGATGCACTCGAAGCTGACCGCATCGGCGTGCCGCTATACCTGCGATTGGCACAGTGGGATGCCGATCCGCCCCCTGCGTCGTTCTGCGACCCGCGGGTCAGTGGTGGTCTGGCGATCGATTGCGGCGTGCACGAGTACGATCTCGCCGAATGGTTGAGCGGGCACCGCGTCATCCGCGTGCGGGCCTATGCCGCGCCGATCGTCGATCAGTCGTTGGCCGCGATCGGCGACGTCGACAACCTGGTCGCGGTGCTCGAACTGGAGGGTGGCGCCATCGCCACCGTCGACCTCTCGCGCAACTGTCGATTCGGCGACGACGTGCGCACGGAGATCCTCGGTTCGCAGGGCGCGTTGTTGATCGATCTGTTGCCCGCCGGCCGGGTTCGCCTGGGGACTGCGGATGGGATGGTCGACCTCGACGGGGTCGATGTCGCCGACGTCACCAGTGCCGGCGTCAGCGCCCAGGCCGATGCCTTCGCCGCGGCCATACGGGGCACCGGCCCGGCGGGGCCCGGCGCGCTTGCCAGTGCCCGGGCCACGCTGATCGGCAGAGCGGTGCAGACATCGATCGAGACCGGCGAGGCGGTGGCCATCGAACCGATCGGAGCGCTGTAGACCCGACCGCATCAGCGCGCGCGGGAGTCGGTGAGCCCGAAGTGGGCTGCGAGCAGATCGCTCCATTCGTGTTCGGCGACCGGGGTCTCGATGAACGGTCCGTGGCCGGTGCGCACGCGCAGCACGTCGCGTCGCAGCGTGACCCGCGAGCCGGTGCCGTCGAGTGCTCGCGAGGCGAACGGCTTGTGCGCCCACGAGAGGTCGGGCGCGGTCTTCAGGTACTCGCTGCGCGGTGTGAAATCGGCGAGGACCATCGGTCGCAACCCGCCACACAACTGTGGCACCCAGCCGTCGTCGGGCGTCAACTCCGACAGCACGAATGCATCGGCGTCAGCATCGAACTCGATGCGGCCTCGACGCGGGTTGGCTTCGTACTCACCGTCGATCACCGGCAGCGGCACGAGGCAGTTGTCGCCGAAGCCGACATCGACGAACCACCGCTGGCCGCCGAGGTGCACCAACAACCCGAGATGATCGAGCGCCGGCCCCCAACCGCTCGGCTCGTCCCACACCTGGCAGGAGATGTAGTCGACCTCGAAGCCGAGCGCGCGTAGCAACGAACCGAAACAACCGTTGAGCTCGAAGCACCAACCGCCGCGGGCCTGCTCGACGACCTTGGGGTACGACCACTCGATGTCGGTGCGCACACCGCGGGCGTGGAACACGTGCAGGTTCTCGAACGGCACGTGGGTGAGGTGTGCCAGCTGCAGAGCGGCCAACAACCCGAGCGTCGGCGGGCCAACCTCGGCCTGCATTCCGATGCGCGCCAGGTATCGATCAGCCGAGAACACGACGCCGACCCTACGGCGAGCGGGATCAGCTCGAGGTGCTGAGCGGGGTGTCCTGGTTGGCCAACTTGCGCTCGCCCGCCTCGATCGCGTCGAGCAGGTGGATGGCGATGTCGGCGACCTTCACCTCGGTCTCTTCCACGCCCGCGGCCTTCACCCCGTCGTCGAGCATGATGTAGCAGAACGGGCAGGCAGTGGCGACTCGCGACGCACCGGTGGAGATCGCTTCGCGAGCCCGTTCGTCGTTGACCTTCGTGCCGATCGTCTCTTCCATCCACATCCGCGCACCGCCGGCGCCGCAGCACATGCCCGTGGTGCCGTTGCGCGGCATCTCGACGATCTCGATGCCCTTGATGGAACCGACGACCTTGCGCGGCGCCAGGTACACGTCGTTGTGGCGGCCGAGGTAGCACGAATCGTGATACGTGATGCGCTCCTCCAGCGTGGCCAGCGAGACATCGAGCTTGCCGGTCTCGATCAACGATTCCAGCAGCTGGGTGTGGTGGATCACCTCGTAGTTGCCACCGAGCTGCGGGTACTCGTTCTTCAACGTGTTGAAGCAGTGCGGGCACTGGGCGATGATCTTGCGCACACCCATGCCGTTCAGCATCTCGACGTTCGGCATGGCCAACATCTGGAACAGGTATTCGTTGCCGCTGCGCCGCGCCGAATCGCCGGTGCACATCTCGCTCGGCCCGAGGATCGACACGTCGATGCCTGCCCGGCGCAGCAACTTGGCCATGGCCTGGGTGACCTTGCGGTTCTTGTCGTCGAACGAACCGGCGCAACCGACCCAGTAGAGATACTCGGAGGTGATCGGTTGCCCGGGGTCGACGACGGTGACGCCGTCGAGACCCTTGGCCCAATCGCCGCGCTCGCCCTGGTTCATGCCCCACGGGTTGCCCTGGTTCTCCATCGCCCGATAGGCGTTGCCCAGCTCGGCCGGGAAGTTGCTCTCCATCAGCGACAGGTAGCGGCGCATGTCGAGGATCTTGTCGAGGATCTCGATGTTGACCGGGCACACCTCGTCGCACGCCCGGCAACTGGTGCAGCTCCAGATCTCCTCTGCGGTGATCCGCTCGAACAGCGAGTTCGACGAGATCGTGATCTCGGCGTCGGTGCCGATCGGTGGGCTGACGTGACCGTGCGCCGCGGTGGCGGCCATCACCTCGCCGGTCTTCAAGACGATCTCGCGGGGGTCGAGCGGCTTGCCGGTGGCGTGCGCCGGGCAGACGCTGGTGCACCGCCCGCACATGGTGCACGCGTCGGTGTCGAGCAGCTGCTTCCACGTGAAGTCCTCGACCACCGATGCGCCGAAGGTCTCCAGCGATGTCTGGCTGAGATCCGGCATCGCTCTCATCGCGCCCTTCGGACGCTCGCGGTCGCGCAGGTACATGTTGAGCGGCGAGGTGAACATGTGGCGCAGCATGGTGATGGGCAGCAGAGCCAGGAACACGACGAACCCGACGACGTGCAGCGACCACATGATCTGGTGCCAGAGGGTGAGGGTGTCGGGTGCCAACCCTGTGAAGAGTCGGCTCAACGGGTAGCCGACGAAGCTCCACTTCTCGTAGCTCGGTCGGTCGATCTCGGCGATGCGGAACGCCTCGGCGAAGAAGCCGGATGCGCCGATCAAGAAGAAGGTGCCGAGGATCGCGGCGTGCTCAGGCTTGGTCTTGATGCGGATGCGATAGGGCCGCTGCACGTACCGGCGCACGATCGCCCAGACGATGCCCCCCAAGAACACCAGTCCGGCCACGTCGCCGAACATCGCGTACGCCATGTAGGTCTTGCCGTGCAGGAACTTGGCGCTCTCGGGCATCTGGTGGTCGACCTCGAGCACGGTCGTGACACCCAGCAACGCGAGGAAGCCGAAGTAGATCATCGAATGCATCAGCCCGGCGGCCGAGTCGCGCAACAGTGTGCGCATGTAGACGCCGGCGCGGAAGTCGGCGAGACGCCGCTTCACGTTCTTGGTGGTGGTGCGGCGACGGTCGGGCGCGCCACGCTCCCAGTTGCGAACGCGATCCGCGAACACGATGGCGCCCCACACCAGCATCACTGGGATCACCGTGTAGAACGCGACCTGCAAGGCACCGGGGATTCCGCCGAACACCTCGCGTGACGGCGAGTGCTGGTCGTGCCAGTTCGTGATCTGCGGCAAGATGCCCGAGACCAGCGTGAACAGCCCCATGAAGCAGCCGATGCCGATCACGAGCTGGTGCGGCTTGACCCGTTTGCGGCCAGCGCCTGAGTTGGTTGGTGAGGGCTCCGAATGTGTACTCATGGCAGGTCAGACCATAGTTGCACGACGTCGAGGTTTGAGAATGGTTGCCCAGTGGTAGGTTCAAGGGGAACACAAGCGGTCGGACATCAATCTGCGGGCCCTAGCCCCAAGGAGGACAGATGAACGACGAACTACAGGCATACAGCGGTCATCCAGTGATCGATCGCCACGGAACCGAAGTCGGAACCATCACCGATGTGGTGTACGACGAGGTCACCGAAGAGCCGACGTGGGGCGTTGTGTCCCCCGGTCTGTTGCACGCACGGCACTACATCCCACTGACGCCCCCGGTCTATCTCGACACCGGTGGAGCCGTGGTGGTGCCATACGACAAGACCGATGTGTTGCGCGCCCCCAAGGTTCACCGCAGTCACGTCGTCTCGCCGACCTTGCGTCGCGAGCTGGAGCATCACTACTCGCTCGTCGACTGACTGTGTGGCATCGCCGCCCACCGCTACACCAGCGGACCACAATGGGCGGCGATGTACCGGTCGAAAGTGCTCACCCTCCTCGCCGGCGTGCTGATTCTCGCGTCGGTGATCGCCGGGTGGATCGCCATCGGCCGTCTCGCCGCGGCAACGCAGCGTGGTCTCGCTCGCACCGAGCAGTCGCTGTCGACTGCACGCGACCTTGCGGCCGATACGGCTTCGTCGGCCGATCAGTTGCACCAGGTGATCACCGTGGTGGGCGGGGGCCTCAGCAGCACCGTCGATGCACTGGTGGCAACCCGGCAGGTCAGCGCCAGCGTGCGCGCGTTACTGGATGCCGTGTCGGTGTTCGACCGTGTCGAGAACTTGTCGAACAGCCTGACCGACGCCGAGGCATCGATCGCCGTGGTCGAGATCGACCTGGCCGAGGCGTCGGGATCCGTCGAGGAGGCCGGGCCCGTGCTCGACAAAGCCGTGACCTCACTGACATCGATCCCCGCCGAGCTCGACCGTTCGATCGCCGAAGTCGAATCGAGCAGAGCGCGCATCGGTCAACAGGTGTGGTTGTGGAGGCTGGCGATCGCCGCCGGTGGCGCAGCGTTGACGGTCATGCTGGTGTTGATCTCCCAGCTACGACGACTCGTCACCGGCCGGTCAGTGATTGCCGGCGAACCTCAGCCGTAGTACTGGCGGTCGAGGTCGCGGATGCGGCCGGCAAGCGATGCAAGGAGCTTGTGGGCCATCGACGGCACATCGTCGAGCACCGCCATGAAGTGGCGCTGGCTGAGCAACAACAGCGTGCAGTCCGATTCGCAGATCACGGTCGCCGTGCGCGGGCCGTGATCGAGCAGTGAGAGCTCGCCGACGACGGTGCCGGGGCCCAACGAGGCGACCTTCTTGCCGTTGCGCTTGACCATCACCGAGCCTTCGAGCACGACGAACGCCTCGCGACCGGTTTGACCCTGGTCGACGATCAGCGATCCGGCCGGCATGACGACCTCGTCCCCCGCCTTGGCGATCTTTTCGAGGTCCTTCTGCGAACACGCCGAGAACAACGAAACCTTACGAAGATGGTCGAGGTACGCCTTTTTGCTTGCCATATCGCCAGAGCATAGACATCCAGCGTGCGTGGCTCGTACCGTGCTGCGCGATGGGCCTTCAGCCGCCGGCCTGGGCGGCAACCTTTGCCGCTGCGGCGGCCACCTCATCGGCGTCGCCGAGGTACCTGGCCGAGGTCACCTGGAAGGCGTCATCGAAGTCGTATTGCCGTGGCGCGCCCGTCGGGATGTTGAGCTCGGCGATGTCGTCGGCCGACACACCTTCGAGGTGCATCACCAACGCGCGCAACGAATTGCCGTGGGCGGTGATCAACACGTTCTGGCCGACGAGCAACTGCGGTGCCACGACATCGTGCCAGTACGGCAGCACGCGGGCCACCACATCTTTCAAACACTCGCTGGCGGGCAGCACGTCGGGCGGCAGCAGCCGATAGCGCGGATCGTTGAGCGGATGCTCGGGACTGTCGGTGTCGACGGGTGGCGGCGGCACGTCGTAGCTGCGCCGCCACAGCTTGGTCTGCTCGGCGCCATGGCGCTCGGTGGTCTCTTTCTTGTCGAGGCCCTGCAGCGCGCCGTAGTGGCGCTCGTTGAGCCGCCAGTGTCGTTGCACGGGCAGCCACACCTGGTCCATCACCTCGAGGGCGAGGTGGCACGTGACCACGGCCCGCGCCAGCACCGACGTATGGGCCACATCGAAGCGCAACCCTGCGTCGGCCATCGTGCGACCGGCCGCAGACCCCTCGGCCAGACCCTTGGCGTTGAGGGGCACGTCGTGCCACCCGGTGAACAGGTTGAGCTGGTTCCACGTGCTTTCGCCGTGGCGGAGGATGACAAGGGTGCCGGTCACTGCGCCCATGGTAGGTGGGGATAACCCCCGCATGGAGATGCCGGGCTGCCGGATTCCGCTGGAGCCCGCCTCGGCTCACAGTGGAACCATTATCGACCAGATCCGTCCAAGCTGGGCCTGGCCACATCCGACACCGAGCATCGCCGGGTGCTGGCCGTCCTCCAGTACTTGCAGCACGGCTGAGGCAAGGGCGGTCCGATCGCGGCCATTCGCGGTTCGATCGTGCCGGTTTTGGCGTACGATCGACGTCCGTGGATGCGACCTCGCCCCTAGCCGACCTGTACGCGGTCGTGCGTCCGTTCGCCGATTGGCCGGGTGGCCTCATGCCGGCACTGCACGCCTTGCAGCACGAGTTCGGATACATCGATCACGAGGCGATTCCGGTTCTGGCCGATGTGTTCAACCAGTCGGTGGCCGAGGTGCACGGCGTCATCAGCTTCTACCACGACTTCCGCACGACCAAGCCGGCGGGACCCATCGTGCAGGTCTGTCGCGCCGAGGCCTGCCAGGCCCGCGGCGGCAACGGTCTGCTCGCCAAGGCCACCGAGTTGGCAGCCGGTGTCGCTGTCGAAGTCGAGGAGGTCTTCTGCCTCGGCAACTGTGCGCTCGGGCCGGCGGTGGCAGTCGACGGACACCT
>JANPOJ010000337.1:0-1904 GCA_031427935.1 Ilumatobacteraceae bacterium
CTCGGCGTGGCGTTCTACGCAATTGTGTCGCTCGGCCCATGGATCATGGGCACCGTGGCCCATGCTGCCAGCCTGCCGCATGCCGACGACGTGCAGACCCAGGTGACCAGTGCCATCAACGGTGTCAACACCGCGTGGGTGTTGATAGCGGCGTTCCTGGTGTTCTTCATGCAGGCCGGCTTCATGATGCTCGAGGCCGGCTTTGCTCGCACCCGCGAGGTGGTCAACGTCTTGCAGGAATGCATCGTCGACACCTGCCTGTGCGCCATCTTGTTCTGGGCGTTCGGCTTTGCGTTCATGTTCGGCTTCGGCAACGGCATCATCGGCCACCAGTACTTCTTCCTCAACGGGGCGGAGCAGACCTTCACCTACCACGGATCGTTCGACACCGGCGTGGCCTTCATGGCCTTCTTCTTGTTCCAGTTCGCCTTCGCCGACACGTGCTCGACCATCACCTCGGGTGCCATGGTCGGCCGCACCGGGTTCAAGGGCGACCTGCTCTACAGCCTCGGCGTGAGCGGTTTCATCTACCCGATCCTCGGCCACTGGGTGTGGGGTCCGGGCGGTTGGCTGCAGACCCCACGGGGCGGCGGCGTGTGGATCCGTGACTTCGCCGGTTCGACCGTGGTACACACGATGGGCGGCATGATCGCCCTCGCCGGTGCGATCGTGCTGGGACCAAGGCTCGGCCGCAAGTTCAAGCGAGATGGCGGCGGGCTTCCGCCCGGACACGACCTCACCATCGCCGCGATCGGCGGCGTGATCCTGTGGTTCGGTTGGTACGGCTTCAACCCCGGCAGCACGTTGTCGGCCATCGACGCCGCGGGCATCGGGCGCGTCGCCACCAATACCACGCTGGCGGCCGCGGCCGGTGGTCTCTCGGCCTTGGCGATCATCTACCGGCGAGTCAAAAAGTGGGACATGGGCATTACCATCAACGGCTTCCTCGGTGGGCTCGTGGCGATCACTGCTCCGTGTTACTGGGTCAACGCGTTCGGGGCGGTAGTCATTGGGCTTGTCGGTGGCATCGTCGTCGTCTACGGCATCGACTTCATCGAATGGCTGCGGATCGACGACCCGATCGGTGCCGTTGCGGTGCACGGCATCGCCGGCATCTGGGGCACGTGGAGCGTCGGCCTGTTCGCCACAGGTCAGTGGAACGACGTGAAGGGCCTGTTCTGGGGCGGCGGCGTGAAGCAATTGTGGGCCCAGATCTGGGGCAACGCGGTGGTCGGCGGCGCAGCCTTCGCGATCGCCTTCGCCCTCATGCACGCCGTGAAGCTCACCAAGACGCTGCGTGTCTCCGAAGAAGGCGAGCTGGAAGGCATCGACATCCACGAGCACGGCTCACCGGCCTACCACCCCGAGGCCGCGTACACCGGCCAGACCAGCTAGTCGCCACGATCGAGACGGAGAACCAACATGGTCGAACTCATCACAGCAATCATCAAGCCGCACAAGCTCGATGACGTCAAAGAGGCGCTGCTTGCCAACGGCGTCACCGGGCTCACCGCCACGGAGGTGAAAGGCTTCGGGCGTCAGAAAGGTCACTCGGAGAACTTTCGTGGCGCCGAGTACAAGATCGACTTCGTTCCGAAGTTGAAGATCGAGGTCGTCGTACCTGCAGAAATAGCTGACCGCGTCGTCAACGTGATTGCCGACGCTGCCAGGACCGAGAAGATCGGTGACGGAAAGATCTGGTCCGTCCCGCTCGATCGCCTGATGCGAGTGCGCACCGGGGAGATGGGAACCGACGCCCTCTGAGGCGTCACGCCACGGTGCGATCAGGCTGTCGCAGAGATGAGCCATTCGTCGGATGAGCACGAGCCCGCTCCATCAGCGTTGATGGAGCGGCTCGCTCGTCTCGGCGTCGCATAGGCAAAAGAATCTGTGTCGGTGCCTGT
>JANPOJ010000338.1:0-2102 GCA_031427935.1 Ilumatobacteraceae bacterium
GTGGTATCTTGCATAGCAGTTAGCGAGTAACAATGACAGATCCGAAAGTACAGCCAGGCGGCGCGGGCCGAGCTGGCAGAAGAGCTCGGTCTCGAGCCTGGTCGCGAACTGCAACGACTCGAGTCGGCGATCCTCGTTCAGGACGCGACGCTCGATCTGCCGGAGCGTCCCCGTGAGCGGTTGGACGCACGGTCGGATTCACGGACCGGCAACCTTCCCGCAGCGGTCAGCTCGTTCGTCGGCCGGGTCACCGAGCTGGACGAGGTGAGTGCGCAGTTGCGCACGCGTCGGTTGGTCACGCTGATCGGGCCGGGCGGCGCGGGCAAGACCCGGCTCGCGCTGGAGGCGGCGGGTCGAATGCGAGCCTCCTTCGACGTTGGCCCATGGCTGGTCGAGCTGGCACCATTGCGCGACGGCGCCGACGTCTGGGCGTCGATCGCGTCGGCCCTCGGGCTCGACGACAGCGCTCGCCTCGAGGCGTTCGTCGCCGATCGCCGGATCTTGTTGGTGATCGACAACTGTGAACACGTCATCCAGGACGCGGCGTTGGCCGCTGATCGGCTACTGCGCGCAGGCAGCGCCGTCACGATCCTGGCCACCAGCCGCGAGCGACTCGGCCTGACCGGCGAACTGCTGTGCAGCGTCGAGCCACTGGCTGCCGGCGATGCCGCAGCATTGTTCCTCGATCGGGCGCTCGCCGTCGGGATGAGGGGCAATGAGGTCGATCAGGCGCACACGATTGCCAGGATCTGCGATGACCTCGACCGGCTCCCGCTGGCGCTCGAGCTCGCTGCGGCGCGGGCGAGAAGCCTGTCGTTGACCGACATCGCCGAACGAATCGGCGATCGCTTTGGCCTGCTGACCGGCGGCGACCGGACAGCTCAGCCGCGGCATCAAAGCCTGCGGGGCGTCGTCGACTGGAGCTACGAGTTGCTGTTCACCGAGGAGCAGCGGGTCTTTCGACAGCTGTCGGTGTTCGCCGGAGGTTTCGTGTTGACAGCGGCTCAGGCCGTGTGTACCAACGCCGACGTGCCGGCTGCTGACATCGCTGACCTCATCAGCAACCTCGTCGACAAGTCGTTGGTGAAGATGTCGCACCAAGGTGGCGAGACGCGCTACACGCTGCTCGAGACGTTGGCGGAATATGGCCGGGGGCGGCTGCGAGGTCACGACGAGGAACGCGCTACGCGCGGCCGCCACCTCGCGTGGGCGGTGACGTTTGCAGAGGAGGCTGATATCGCGCTGCGGTCAACCGCTCAGACGACGTGGGTCGACAAGGCAGATGCCGAGCGCGAGAACATCCGGGCAGCGGTGCGGTGGGCCTGCGAGCACGGCCGCGCCGACGACGCCATTGCGATCGCGTCCGGACTCGCCTACGCGTGGTACATCAGCGGCTCGATCAAGGAGAGCCTGCCGCTGCTGACCTCAGCGTTGGCGATGGGCGGCGACACGTCCGTCGAACGACGGGCAGTGGGCGAAGCCTGGGCCGGCTGGATGACCCAGATGGCCGGTGGGGCCTCCGCCGAGGCGGTCGAGCGGGCCGAGCACGCCGTGGTGATTGCCAGGGCGGCCTCGTCGCGCGCCTTCGCGCTCGCCGTCGGGTTCGCCGCGATGTTCCGTGCGTTTCGCGGCCTCTCGGTCGAGGCGAGTGAGATCGTCGACGAAGCGTCGGCACGTCTCGACCGGGAGGCCGACCAGTGGGGGCAGGCCTGGATCGATTGGGTTCGTTCCGGACTCGTACACAAGGGCGGTGACCCACAGGGGGCGACGGAGCTGCTTCGCGCCAGCGTCGAGGGGTTCACCCAACTGCACGATCAGTGCGGTATCGCGATCGCCTCGATCAGGCTCGGCGAGCTCGCCGAGTTGCGCGGCGACTATGCGCAGGCGAGATCGTTCACACTGTTCGCCTACAACGCGTTGATGGTCTCTGGTGCCAAGTCGTTCAACGGATCCAGCCTGGCAACGCGGCTCGGCAACATCGCCGCGCTGCAGGGCAAGTTCAACGAGGCCGCAGAGTGGCACGAACTGGGCCTGAGGCGGGCGCGAGATGGCGAGTTCCCGGGCGCCATCGCGCGAATGACCGACGGCGAACGCATGTTCGT
>JANPOJ010000339.1:0-7877 GCA_031427935.1 Ilumatobacteraceae bacterium
GGCATGTCGACCACCACACCGTTGCCGATCACGGGGATCACATGCGGGTACAGCACGCCGGATGGCACGAGCTGCAACGCATAGCGCTCGGTTCCGACTACCACCGTGTGCCCGGCATTGTGACCACCCTGGTAGCGAACGACGTGGGTGTGTTCGCTGGCCAACAGGTCGATGACCTTGGCTTTGCCCTCATCGCCCCACTGGGCTCCAACGACGACGGTGACGGGCATGGCGAGACGCTCCTAGCGGCTTCGGGCGGAACGTGTGTGAATCCTACCCGATAGCCCCGATACCCTCGTCGTTCATGTCGGTGCTGCGCACGATGACCTGGTCGGCGATGGACGAGGACGCCCGCCGCGCCCTGTGCACGCGCGGCCTGGAAGCCATCTTCGACGCAGATCTGAAGGCGGCGATCGGTCGGATCATCGACGACGTGCGCGCCGACGGCGACGAGGCAGTGTGCCGAGCCCTGCGCGACTTCGACCACGTGTCGCTGCGGCCCGACCAACTCCGCGCCAACGCTGAGGAGATCGCCGGTGCCACGGTGTCGGCCGACGTCGACCGCGCCATCGACGACGCCATCGTGCACCTGCGGGCCTTCAACGAGCAGTTGATGATGCGAGCGGGCGACTGGAACTTCGAGAGCGAGCCGGGGCTGTCGGTCGGCGAGAAGATCACCCCGATCAGCTCCGCCGGCCTCTTCGTCCCCAGCGGCAAGGCCAGCTATCCCAGCGTCGCCTACCAGTTGGGCGTGCCGGCCACGGTCGCCGGGGTTCCGCAGTTGGCGCTGGTCGTTCCGCCGATGCCCGACGGCAGCGGAAGCATCGACCCGGCGGTGCTGGTGGTGTGCCGCAAGCTCGGCATCGACAACGTGTTCCGGGTCAACGGCCCCGCCGGCGTTGCTGCGCTGGGTTTCGGCACCGAGTCGATCCCGCAGGTCCGCAAGATCGTCGGGCCCGGCAGCCCTCCGGTCGCCTGCGCCCAAGTGGAGATGCAGCGCTACGGCGTGGCGACGATGATGATCCTCGGGCCGACCGAGAGCCTGGTGATCGCCGATGATTCCGCCGACCCGCGTTATGTGGCAGCCGATCTGTTGAACGAGGCCGAGCACGGCACCGATTCAGCCGTCGTGCTGGTCACCGTGTCTGCTGAACTGCGCGACCAGGTCGAACGCGAATTGGAGCTACAGGTTGGCGAACTGCCAGCGGTGAGAGCCGAGGCCGCGCGCGCTGCACTCGGCACCAACGGCGGCTGCGTGATGGTCGGTGACCTCGACGAAGCTGCGGAGGTTGCAAATCGCTGGGCGCCGGAACATCTCCAGGTCGCCGTTGATGCGGCAGTCGAAGCGCAACTCGTCGATCGCTTGGTCAATGCCGGCGAGATCCTGGTCGGCCAGCACACCCTGTTCGCCGCCGGCAACTTCGTCATCGGCTGCCCGGCCAGCCTCCCGACCGGCGGGTTCGCCCACGTCTCCAGTGGCATCACCGCCGACGCGTTTCTGAAGCGCACCGCAGTCGCCCGCGCCGATGCCCGAGCGCGGCGACGGATGACCCCGACGATCGTGGCGATGAGCAACCACGAAGGCTTCCCCGCCCACGCCAATGCCGCGCTCGTCCGCGATGACCAATGACCGGCACGGCTGACGTCGTGTTCTCCCGGGTCGACGCAGGTTCGACCGAGGCTCGGTGGGCACTGAAGCAGTACTTCGACGAGCTGGACCGGCGATTCGTCGGCGGCTTCAAGACCGACGAGGCCCTCGATGAGGCCACCCCGTCGTTCAACCCACCATCGGGTCTGTTCGTCACCGCACTGATCGGTCACGACGTCGTCGCGTGCGGCGGGGTGCAGTGGATCGACGGTGCAACCGGGGAGATCCGGCGGATGTGGGTCGACTCCGCACGACGAGGCATCGGCCTGGGCAAACGCCTGCTCGGGCATCTCGAGGGCGAAGTGCGGTCGTCGGGCCGAGGGCGTGTGTTGCTCGACACGAACGCATTCCTCACCGAGGCGATCTCGATGTACCGGGCGCTCGGCTACCACGACGTCGAGCGATACAACGACAACCCCTACGCACACCACTGGTTCGAGAAAGCGCTCGGCCTGAGCGACGCTGAGAAACACTGACCGTCGGGAAGTGCGAACTTTCGAGGCGACCTGTGTGCGTCGAAATTGCGCACTTCGCCGACGAGGACGGTCCGACGAGGGCGGTCCGACGAGCCGAGCTAGCGGCGGCGGGGCTTGCGGTCGCGGCGGCGGCCGATCACCAGCAGCAGGCCGCCGAGGCCGAACAACTCTCCGCCCGCGACCAACTTCGACACCACGGTCGTGCCCGTCCTCGGAAGGTTGGTGGACCGGTTCAACACCACTGTGTTGGACTCCGCCGACACCGACGTCGTCGACGGGCACTGGAGGCCGTTGGCGCCGAGCAACGGGCAGACGACCTGGAAGTCGGTGACCGGCAGCGCCGAGGCGACGGCCTGGTTGAGGATCACCTTGGCGGCCACGTCGGCAACAGTGACGGTGTGGATTGCAGTGCAGGTCATCGACTGTCCAGGGGCCAGGTTGGTGGGCACGCAGCCGCTGAGCACGCCGTTCGGATCGGTGACCGACACGCTGGTCAAGCTCACGTTGCCGGTGTTGGTTGCGGTGATCGTGTACGAGAGCTGGTCACCGACCTTGCTGAACGAGGTTGCTTCCGACGACTTCGTGACCACCAGCGACGAGCGCGGCATCGCCGGCGTGACCACCGCGGCGCTGTTGGCCGTCACGGCAGGCCCGGTCGGCGGCAGGCCCGACACCGATGCCGTGTTGGTCAGGGTGCCGCGGTCGAGGTCGGCCTGGGTCACCACGTGTGTGGCTGTGCATGTCACCGTCTGACCTGGCGCCAAGGTGACCGGGGCGCAGTTGGCCAGCGTTGCATTCGCGTCGGTGATCGTCACCCCGGTCAGTGTGACGACGCCGGTGTTGGTCGCGACCAGTGTGTACGTCACGACCCCATCGACCTTCGAATACGTTGCTGCCGTCGTCGACTTGGTGATCGAGAGCCCTGCAATCGGGGGCACGACCGGGCTGACCTCGACGTTGGCGGAGGCCTGAGCGGTGACTGGTTGGCTCACCGTACCGGCGGTCGCCGTGACGACGTTGAGGATCGGGCCCGACGTACCGGGCGCGACCTGCACGACCAGGTTGATCGTGACACTGCCGCCCACCGACAGGTCGGCGCCGAGCACCGGCGACCCGGTACCGGATGCCACGGTGCACACGCCGCCGGCCGCACCGACACACGTCCACGTGAGGGGGATGAGGCCGCTGGGCACCGGATCGGAGATCGCCACAGCGTTGAGAGCAGCGGGGCCACCGTTACCGACCACGATGTCGTAGGTGAACGTGTCGCCTGGCAGCACCGTTGCCACGCTGGCCGTCTTGGTCACCGACAACGAGGTCGTGAAGTCGACGGCGATCGTCGCGCTGGCGGTGTTGTTGGCCGGATTCGGATCAACGGTGCCAGGGCCGACCGCGGCAGTGGCCGTGTTGACCACCGTGTTGGGTGCAGCGTTGGGTGCAGCGTTGGTCACCGTGGCGGTGATCGCGAACGTGGCGCTACCGCCGGCGAGCAGGTCGACGGTGGTCGCGATGTCGCCGGTGCCCGAGGCCAGGCACGACGAACCTGGCGTCGCCGAGCAGGTCCACGAGGTGTTGGTCAGCCCGGCGGGCATGGTGTCGAGCACGCTGACGCTGGTGGCCGGGTCGGGTCCCCCGTTGGCCACCACGACTGTGTAGCCGAACGACTGACCGGCGGGCACAGTGAGCGCCGACGCAGTCTTGGTGACGGCGATGTCGGCGGTGAAGACCAGCGCGTCGGTGTCGCTGGCCGCGTTGTTCGACGGGTTGGGATCGCTGATTCCCGGCGGCACCGTTGCCGTCACGGTGTTGGTCAGCGAGCCCGCCGACGGGCCGGCCTGCAGCGAGACCGTGAACGTCACGGTGCCACCGACAGCGAGATCGACCGACGTGTTGATCGCGCCGGTGCCCGACGGCGATGCGCACGATGATCCGGCAGCAGCCGAACACGTCCACGACACGGTGGTCACGCCGGCAGGCAGCGGATCATCGATGATGACACCCGGCGCCGCCGAGGGGCCGGCGTTGGTCACGGTGACGGTGTACGAGGAGGTCGCGCCGGGTGACTGCGACACGATGCCGTTCGACTTGGTGACGGCGACATCGGCAACCGGCGCAAGCGTGTCGGTGTCGGTCGCAGTGTTGTTGGCAACGGTCGGATCGGTGACCGTTGCGGGCGGCGCGATGACGGCGGTGTTGACCAGCGTGCCGATAGCGCCGGCTGACACGGTTCCGGTCACGCGCACGGCGACGGTCGCACCGACGGCGAGGTCGACGCCCAGCGACACGTTGCCGCTACCGCTCGCCGCTGCGCATGCCGCACCGGCGCTCGGTGTGCAGGTCCACGTCACGCCCGTGATCGAGCCCGGGACGACGTCGGTCAACGTGGCCCCAGCAACCGCCGATGGGCCGGAGTTCGTGGCGACGATGTCGTAGCTGACGGGTGTGCCGGGTGTCAGCGAGGCGACGTGATCGGTCTTGGTGACCGACAGGTCGGCGACCTGAGAGATGGTGGTGACGTCGGTCGAGGTGTTGTTGGTGGGGTCGGAATCGACCACACCGATCGGCAACGTCACGTTCGCGGTGTTCGACAGCAGCCCACTGGCGCTCGAGGAGACCGTCGCTGTCACCGTGAAGGTCACGGTGGTCGCCGCGGGCATGTCGATCAACTGGTTGATCGAACCGGAGCCCGTCGCTGCACCACACGCTGCGCCGCCCGTGGGTGTGCACGACCAGGTCGCGCCGAGCAGCGTGGCAGGCAACGCATCCGTGACCTGGATGCCGTCGATCTGCGATGGTCCCGGGTTGGTGACGATGATGGTGTAGGTGTTCGACGTACCGGCGATGACGGTCGCCACGCCGTCGGTCTTGACGATCGAGACGTCGCCGAAACCGTTGACGATCGTGGTGTCGACGGCGATGTTGTTGGCACTGATCGGGTCGGTCACACCGGCAGGGGCGACGACGATGGCGGCGTTGGTCACGACACCGAGCTGGTTGGAGGCGATGGTCGCATCGACCGTGAACGTGGCTGTCCCGCCGACGGCGAGGTCGGCCGTGGTGGCGATGTTGCCGGCGCCGCCTGGGGCACACGACGAGCCCGGCGAAGCGCTGCACGTCCACGTGACCCCGGTGAGGCCGGCGGGCATCAGGTCGGTCACCGGCGCACCGACGACTGCCGACGGACCGTTGTTCGTGACGACGACGGTGTAGGTCACCGGGTCACCCGGCAGCGCTGACGCCAGGCCATCGGTCTTGGCGATCGAGAGGTCGGCGACGGCGTTGAGTGCATCGCTGTCGGTCGCCGTGCCGTTGGCCGGGTTCGTGTCGACCGCGCCGGCCGGCGCGGTGACCGTTGCCGTGTTGACGACGAACCCGGTGGCCGCCGGGTCGATGCTGGCGGCGACCGTGATCGTCACCGAGCCGCCCACCGGCACGGTGGCCAGCAGGGTCACGTCACCGGAGCCGCTGGGCGTGCCGCAGGTTGCGCCACCGGCAGCGGAGCATCCCCACGTCGCCGCGGTGATCTCGGCTGGGAGGAGATCAGTGATCTGGGCACCGACGGCCGAGGAAGGCCCGCTGTTGGTGACCGTGATCGTGTAGGTGGTCGACGTGCCGGGGACCACGGAAGCGACCCCGTCGGTCTTGGTGATCGCCAGGTCGACCGCAGGGGTGAGGGTGTCGGTGTCGGTCGATGCGTTGTCGGACACGACAGGGTCGACCACTCCAACCGGTGCTGCGACCGTGGCCGTGTTGGTCAGGTTGCCGGTTGCGGCAGCGTCGACGACGGCACTGAGCGTGTAGGTCGCCGTGGCGCCGGCCTGGAGAGCAGCGGTGGCGACGATGTCACCGGTGCCCGACGCTGCGCCGCAGGAGCCTCCGGCGCTCGCGGTGCATGTCCAACTTGCGGCGTTCAGCGCCGCCGGCAGCAGGTCGGTCACGATGGCACCGGAGACCGCTGACGGACCGGCGTTGCTGACGATGAGCGAGTACGTGATCGGGGTTCCCGGCACCGTCGATGCGGCGCCGTCGGTCTTGACGATGCTGAGGTCGGCCTGCGGCGTCAGCGAGTCGACGTCGATCGCCGAGTTGTTTGCCGGGTTGGTGTCGGTGGTGCCGGCCGCCGGGGTGACCGTGACCGTGTTGGCGAGCAGACCGACGGCCGACTGCGACACCGTGCCGGAGACGATGTAGGTGATGCTGCTGCCGACGCCGACGTTGACGATCTGGTTGATCGAGCCACTGCCCGAGGCCGGACCGCACGCCGACCCTGGCGCGGCGTTGCACGTCCAGGTGGCGCCCAGCAACGCGGCCGGCACGTTGTCGAGCACGCGGGCACCCGTCGACACCGACGGGCCGCCGTTGCTGACGATGATCGTGTAGCTGGTGGGCGTGCCGGGGACCACCACGACCCGCGCGTCCGACTTGGTCACCGACAGATCGACCGCCGGAGCGAGGTTGGTCAGGTCGGTGGCCGAGTTGTCGGCGAGGTTCGAGTCGGTGAACCCGGCCGGTGGCACGAGACTTGCGGTGTTGGCCAACGGGCCCGTTGCGTCAGCGGCGATCGTTGCCGAGACGACGAACGTGACTGTTCCGCCGGCCGCGACATCGACGAGATCGGAGATGTCGCCGGCGCCGCCCGGGCTGGTGCAGGCCGATCCCGGCGTGGCCGTGCAGGTCCACGTGACGCCGAGCAAGGTCGACGGCATGGTGTCGGTCACGGCCACACCGGCGGCCGTCGACGGGCCACCGTTGGTGACGGTGATGGTGTACGTGGTCGGCGCGCCTGGCACCGCCGAGATCAGTCCGTCGGTCTTGGTGATCGACAGGTCACCGACCGGATCGACCTGCGTCGTGTCGGTCGCCACGTTGTTCAGCGTGTTGGGATCGATGGCGCCGGGCGGCACGTCGATCTGGGCGGTGTTGGTCAGCGTGCCTGTGGTCGCCGAGATGGTCGCGGTCACGGTGAACGTGACCGAGCCACCGACGGCGAGATCGACCGATTCGTTGAGGTCGCCGCTCCCGGACGCTGGGCACGATCCGCCACTGGCCGGCGTGCATGTCCATGTGACACCGGTGATGCCGGCAGGCATCGTGTCGGTGACCACCGCACCGGTGATCGCCGACGGGCCTGCGTTGGTGGCGACGATCTGGTAGCTGATCGGGTCGCCGGGGCGGGTGTTGGTGTCGTTGTCGGTCTTGGTGATCCCGAGGTCAGCGACCGGGTTGAGCGAGTCGGTGTCGGCCGCCGAGTTGTTGCCCGGGTTGGGGTCGACGGCACCTGGTGGAGGCGTGATCGTGGCCGAGTTGGTGATCGAACCCGTGGCCGAGCTCGACACGGTGCCGCTGACCGTGAATGTCGCACTGCCTCCAACGGCGAGGTCGACCGTGGTGTTGATGCTGCCCGAACCGGAAGCAGCACACGCGCCGCTGACTGCCGCGCAGGTCCACGACCCGCCGGTCAGCGACGCCGGGAACAGATCGGTCACGGTGGCGCCGACGATGTCGGACGGGCCGGCATTCGACACGACGACCGAGTAGGTGATCGGCGTGCCGGGCACCTCCGACGCGACACCGTCGGTCTTGGTCACCGAAAGGTCGGCAGTCGGCACCAGCGCGTCGACGTCGGTGGCGGAGTTGTTCGCCGGATTCGGATCGGTCACGCCCACCGGCGCGCTCACCGACACCGTGTTGGTGATCGAGCCCGTCGCCGATGTCGACACGGTGCCGTCGACCGTGAACGTCGCAGAACCGCC
>JANPOJ010000340.1:0-2085 GCA_031427935.1 Ilumatobacteraceae bacterium
GGCTTTGGGTTCTGCGGTGGTGCGGCAGCGGTTTGAGAATCCGCGGGAGATTTTGGGTGTCCGGTTGAAGGGCGTGTACCGGTTGTTGGCCGAGGAGGGTCATCGTGTGTTCCCGGACGGCTATTTCGCTGACTGCTACAAGGAGTCGTCGCGGGGGCGGCCGACGGTTCCGGCGCGGGTGTTGGCGACGGTGATGGTGTTGCAGTCGTTGGAGGGCCTGTCTGATCAGGAAGCGGTCGATCATCTGGAGTGTGATCTGCGCTGGCAGGCTGCGGCCGGGGTGGATGCCGGGTATGTGGCGTTTCATTCGACGGTGCTGGTAGGCCAGCGGAATCGGTTGCGGGCGTCGGATCGGCCGAAGCGGTTCTTGGAAGACACCAAGGTGATCGCTCGTTCGGCGGGGGTGATGCGTGACCGGGTGCGGGTGTTGGACTCGACCCCGATCTATGACGCGGTCTCGACTCAGGACACGGTGACGCAGTTGCGTTCGGCGATCCGCAAGCTGCTGCGGGCGTTGGAAGGATCGGAACTCGCAGGTCGGGTGCGGTCGGCACTGGTCCGTGACGACGACTATGTCGGGCCGGGCAAACCTTCGTGCGACTGGGACGATCGCGAAGCTCGCGATGTGCTCGTCGACGGGCTGGTCCGCGACGCGCTCGCCGCGCTGGCTGCCCTGGATGGTGAGGTGCTGGTCGGTGCAGTTCGGGAGGCGGCCGAGTTGTTGGCGCTCGTCGCTGGCCAAGACGTCGAGCAGGGTGATGATGGTGTGTTCCGGATCGCCCGCAGAGTGGCCCGTGACCGGATCATCTCCACCGTCGACCCTGAAGCCCGTCACGGTCACAAGTCGCGTAACCGACGCTTCGATGGTTACAAAGCGCATCTGTCGGTCGACCCGGACTCGGAGTTGATCGACGACATCATCGTCACCCCGGCCAACACCCATGACGCTGACGCAGTCGGCGATCTGGTCGCCGGCCACGCCGACGATGATGTCAAGCCGATCGTGATGGGCGACTGCGCCTACGCGGGGGCGGACACTCTCGATGATCTCGAACAGGCCGGGTTCGATGTGATGGCCAAGGTTCCCCCGGCCAGCGGCCGCGCGGGCATGTTCGGCAAAGACGACTTCAACCTCGATCTGCAAGCAGACACCGTTGGCTGCCCGGCCGCTCATGTCGTCAACATCCGACGCAGCGCTGACGGTGCTGGTCGAGCCGACTTCGCCGAACACTGCGCCGGGTGTCCGCTGCGTGAGCGTTGCACCACATCGGCGAAAGGGCGTTCGGTCACCATCCATCCGAAAGAGGCGATACTGCAGCGGGCCAAATCGGTTCAGCGTGATCCCGAATGGCGTCACGCGTACCGGTCGAACCGACCGAAAGTGGAACGCAAGATCGCCCACTTCGTGCGCGTCGCATGGGGCGGACGCAAAGCACGCACCCGCGGCCGACAACGCGTCGCCACCGACGTCGAAACCCGCGCCGCCGCAATCAACCTCGCGCGCCTCGTTACCCTCGGCGTGACCTTCACCGGCGGCCAATGGGCGACAACAACCAGCTGAACGGGCTGGTCGGACCGCCGGGACCCGGCGCAGCAGGCAGTCGACACTGCGACCGCACCCCAACGACCGAAATCACACCGAAACCGTCACCCCACCACCAGCAACACACCCGCCCACCATCGCCATTCGTGGTGTTCTGGGGCGCCAGGCGCTGGCATTGTTCGACGACCTGGAGTTCATCACGCCCGAGCATGTGCAGGAGATCGCCGTGCCCGTCCTGGCGCACCGGCTCGTGCTGGACGCCCAGGTGACGTTTGCGGGGCAAACGGGCCGGACGGTCGTGGAAGACATCGTGAAGCAGGTGCCCGTGCCCGCTTAATTTTCCATTCTGGCCACCTCATCCAAACCATGCGCCCGTTTGCGCTGATTGCTTTCCGGCTCTACCGGCTGACCAGTTCCGCCCGGCACTGGATGCGTCGGCGATTCACCGAATCGGGACTGGTGCTGATGCTGGGCGGCGTTCTGGTTCTGGCAGTCGGGGGCGGACTTCGATCAGGCGCTGGGCTATCAAGCCGTGGCGATTG
>JANPOJ010000341.1:0-3201 GCA_031427935.1 Ilumatobacteraceae bacterium
CATGAACCGCCGGATGATGAAGGGCGTCGATGTGCTGGCCTCGAACGTGGCCGGCCCGCCCTGCCCGCTGTACCTTGCCGGCGAGCACGTGCAGGAGTTCTACGCCTTCGGCCCTCCGGCCGGCGCGGCGCTCAACATCACCCTGTTCAGCTACGACAACACCGTCCACCTGGGCGTCACCACGGTCGCCGCGGCGGTGGATTCCCGCCATGTGTTCATGCGCTGTCTCGACGAGGCGATTGCCGAGATGACCTCGCTGGCGTCGACCTGGACCGAGCCGGAAACGATGCACACCGACGTGCCCGTACTGCTCTGGTTGGCCAGCTGATTCAGCCGATCAGGCTCACAGTTCCGAGAGTGCCGCCTTCAACATCGGTAGCTCCATCGCCCGAGCCATGATCTCCGTCATTCCACCGACGACGCCGGTGATGTTGGCCAGCACCACATGCTCGAGACCAGCGCGCGCATAGGCCTCGAACTGGCCGGCCAGCTCCTCGCTGTTGCCGATGAACAGCACCTGTTGCACCATCTCGAACGGGATCGTCGGGGCGATGTCGCGTAGCGAATCCGGGTCGAGGTCGTGGAGGATCACGTCGATGAAACCCCGCGAATCGTCACCAAGGGGATGGGTGAGGCCGTGGGCCTTCCACAACGAGCCCATGGCGAACAGGCCGAACAACTTGCCGAGCGGCTCGAACATCTCCGCTTGCGTGGCCGACGATCGGCGCGTGACCGGCGATCCACACTGCAGGGCGACCACGCCCTTCGGCTTCCAGCGGCACCCCATGCGTCCGATGCCGGTCGGGGCCGGAAGGGTGATGCCAACTCGCACAGGTGGTCCTTTCGCAATGGGTAGCAGGCCAGGGTGCACCGTGCACGCGCCGACTCTGCGACACTGATCCGGCCGACTCGATCTGGTCGGACCGATCCGAGGGGAGATCCATGCAACACGTCGAAGCCATGCCACAGCTGTTGGCCAATTACCTGTCGCGTGCCGACGGGACCAGGTCCGCTTCGGTGGTTGCCTACGAGGCGATGATCGGCGGATTCAGCCGGTCGATGGCTCGTGCCGAGGTGCTGTGGTCGGACGGCAGTCGCGAAACGTTCGTGCTGCGCGGCGACCCGCCGCCCGGCAAGGCGATGATGGAGACTGACCGCGACACCGAGTGGGCGCTGCTGCGCGCACTGGGCAACGCCAAGTCGATTCGCATGCCGGCCGCCCGCTACTACGACGGCACCGGCGAACACCTCGGCACGAAATGCATCGTGCTCGACTTCGTCGACGGACGCTCGTTGCAATCCCACCTCAACGACCTCTCCCCCGATGCCAGCCCGGGGCCCCACCGAGACGCCCTGATCGACACGATGGCCACGGTCCACTCAGTCGATGTCGACACGCTCCCGGCAGCGATGCCCAGGCCAACCGACTGGGACTCGTACATCGGTTCGCTGATCGACCTCTTCCGTCAGGCCGACCGCGACCACGTCGAATCGAACCCGTTCCTGCGCTACGTGGCTGCGTGGCTCGACACCCATCGGCCGCCACCACTTCCGTTGTGCCTCGTGCACAGCGACTTCCAGCCCGGCAACATCATGGTCGATGGCTCCGGCCAACACCTGTTGATCGACTGGGAGTTGGCACACATCGGCGATCCCCGCGAAGACATCGGCTACTACAACGTGTATTCCTCGGCCCTGGGACCGAACCTGTTGATGGCCGATCCCGAGGCGTTCCTGGCCCGCTATCGGGAGCGGACGGGCTTCACCGCAGACACGATCAACATGGCGACCCTGGTCTACTTCTCGTCTCTCGCCGCGATCACCGTGTACAGCCAGATCCTGCGGGGAGCGGCGGCAATGTACGAAGGACTGAACGGCGGATTGATGACCACCTACACGTTGAACGCCCTCACCGTTGGCCACAACAACTTCCTCGCTGGATGCAGCGTGCCGAGCGCGGAGGCCAACTGATGCTGTCGCGACCCACGACCGACCAGATCATCCTCGATTGCCGAACCGAGTTGCTCGACACCATCGGCCCGGCGGTCGACGCGCCGCAGGTGCAGGTCGCCATCCAGATGATGGAGAACGTGCTGCGCAACTGTGCTGAACGCGCAGCTCACGAGATCGCCTGGATGCACGAGGAGACCGAGGCCATGATCGCCTACGCCCGCACCGTGGCCGCGCTCGTCCAATCAGCGACGACCGAAGCCGCACTCGCGGCGTACGACGGTGGGAGTTCGACCAGCCTGCACCTCGCCGATGTCAACGCCAACTACGACCTCGCCGGCGAATGTCTGTCGACGGCGATCGAGGCGGCGATGGCTGCCGGCAACGACGATCTGCATCGTGCCGGACGCGCCGTCCTCGACAAACGACTCGCCCACGAGAACGCAATCATGGGCGAGTGGTCGTTCGTGGGGAGGGCCTAACTCGGGGTCCGGCCAGGCGATCGAAATCACCGAGCCCCGTGGAGGTGTCGTCGCGTATCGTCTGGCCGTGCCATCGCTGTCGACCCTCCCGGTGTTCATCGCTGCATCGATCGCCCTGCTGGTCATCCCCGGGCCGGCGGTGTTGTTCATCGTCGCTCGCAGTGGTGCGCAGGGGCGGCGCGCTGGGTTCGTGTCGGTGCTGGGCGTCCACACCGCCTCGATGGTGCACGTGTTGGCTGCCGTCGCAGGACTCTCGGCCGTCGTGGTGGCTTCGTCGATCGCCTTCGCCGCGGTCAAGATCGTGGGCGGCTTCTACCTCATCATCCTCGGAGTCAAGTCCCTCCGCACCGCGCGGCGGAGGCCCGACGTGGCGATACCCACGGTGCGACCGGCGAAGCGACTGTTCGCGGAGGCCTTCGTGGTCAACCTGCTGAACCCGAAGGTCGCGGTGTTCTTCCTCGCCTTCCTGCCGCAATTCGTCCAACGGGGGCACGGCGCGATCTGGTCGCAGACGCTTGCCCTCGGCGTGGCCTACATCGTGCTGGGGCTGTGCTCCGACAGCATGTACGTCCTCGTCGGCGCACACCTCGGGACTCGACTCAGCGGTCGCGCCACACGGCTGCGAGCCAGCCGTTATGCCGAGGGCAGCATCTTGGTCGGCCTCGGCGTGCTGACGCTGGCCTTGCCCCATCGCAAGACGACCAAGTAGCGCGCTGCGGCCGACCACTCGATATGGTCACGTGTGTGCCGGGCCGGAATGAATCGATGA
>JANPOJ010000342.1:0-2325 GCA_031427935.1 Ilumatobacteraceae bacterium
GCCGCCTCGCCCTCCATCGCGACACTCGATCCATCGATCGCGCCGCTTCCCTTCAGCCCCGACGTGCGGATCGGCGACCTGCCGAAGCTGATTGCCGACGGCGCCATCCATCCACATGCGGCGGCGACGCCGGAGGACGAGGCGCTCGTCGACGCAGCGCTGGCCCAGCCTCCCTCGCCCTAGCGGCAGCCCGTCGATCAGGGCGTAGCGTGAGGCCATGCCAGAGTTCGCCTACACCGAGGTGCTCTCCCTCGGGCCCGACACCACCGAGTACCGGCTATTGACCACCGACGGGGTGTCGACCATCGACACCGAAGCGGGCACATTCGTCCGCATCGAACCGGCGGCGATCACGCTGCTGACCGAGACGGCGATGCGTGACATCGCCCACCAGTTGAGACCGGCGCACTTGCAGCAGTTGCGCACCATCCTCGACGATCCGGAGGCCAGCGACAACGACCGTTTCGTGGCGCTCGATCTGTTGAAGAACGCCAACATCGCGGCCGGCGGCGTGTTGCCGATGTGCCAAGACACCGGAACTGCGATCATCAAGGCCAAGAAGGGCCAGTACGTGATGACCGGGGGCGGCGACGAAGCAGCGATCGCCCGTGGCGTCTACAACACCTACCTGACCTCGAACCTGCGGTACAGCCAGATGGCGCCGCTGACGATGTACGAAGAGAAGAACACAGGCAACAACCTGCCGGCCGAGATCAAGATTGCCGCCGTCGACGGCGATGCCTACAAGTTCTTGTTCATCGCCAAAGGCGGCGGCAGTGCCAACAAGAGCTACCTGTTCCAGGAGACCAAGGCGCTGCTGAACGAAAAGGCCCTGCTGCCGTGGCTGTTCGACAAGATGAAGACGCTGGGCACCTCAGCCTGCCCGCCGTATCACCTCGCTGTCGTGGTCGGCGGCACGTCGGCCGAGTTCGCGGTCGAGACCGCCAAGTTGGCCAGCACCAAGTACCTCGACGGTCTTCCTACCACCGGCTCGATCGACGGTCGTGCCTTCCGCGATGTCGATCTGGAGGCGAAGGTGTTGGTGCTCAGCCAGCAGACGGGGATCGGCGCCCAGTTCGGGGGCAAGTACTTCTGCCACGACGTTCGCATCGTCCGCCTGCCGCGCCACGGGGCGAGCTGCCCCGTCGCGATGGCGGTGTCGTGCAGTGCCGATCGTCAGGCGGTCGGCAAGATCACCCGTGACGGCGTGTTCCTCGAGCAGCTCGAGACGGATCCGGCACGGTTCCTGCCCGAGATCGTCGACGAGCACCTCGACGGCGAAGCGGTTCAGATCGACCTCAACCGCCCGATGGACGAGATCCGCGCCGAGCTCAGTCGCTACCCGGTCAAGACACGGGTGATGCTGACCGGGCCGATGGTCGTCGCCCGCGACATCGCCCACGCCAAGTTGAAGGAACGGCTCGACCAGGGCCTCGGCCTGCCGCAGTACATTCGCGACTACTGCGTGTACTACGCAGGCCCGGCGAAGACGCCCACGGGAATGGCCAGCGGTTCGTTCGGCCCCACAACGGCGGGCCGCATGGACAGCTACGTCGCCGAGTTCCAGGCGGCTGGGTCCAGCCTCGTGATGCTCGCCAAGGGCAATCGCAGCCGCCAGGTCACCGAGGCGTGCAAGACGTACGGCGGGTTCTACCTCGGCTCGATCGGTGGCCCGGCGGCCCGCCTGGCGCAGGACTGCATCACCAAGGTCGAGGTGGAGGTCGAGAAAGGGCGGAAGGAATTCTCGGTCGTTTCAACCGAAGAGAAAGTCACCCTGAAGGTCGCCAACCTCGAGTTCTCCGGCCGCATCGACCGCATGGACCGCCTGCCGGACGGCAGCCACGTGCTGATCGACTACAAGACCGGCGCGCGCGTCACGCCGAAGGCCTGGGAAGGCCCGCGCCCCGAGGAGCCGCAGCTGCCGCTCTACGCCGTGGCCGCGAAGCAGGAGCTTGCCGCCGTCGCCTTCGCCAAGGTGAGGGCCGGGGACATGAAGTTCCATGGATTTTCCCGCACTGAAAAACTCATCCCCAACGTAAAGGCTTCCCACGACTGGAGCGGATTGCTGAAATCCTGGAAGTCCGACACCGAAGAGCTCGGCGCTTCGTTCGCCGCCGGCGAGGCGCGCGTGGATCCGAGAAACGGCCTCGCCACCTGCCGCTATTGCGACCTGCAGACCCTGTGCCGGGTTTACGAAAAATTGAACGCACTGGAAGAAGAGCAGGGCGGCGAGGAATGATCGCCGACCAGGCCGCCCGCGACGCTGCGCTCGACCCGCGCCGCTCCTTTATCGTGCAGGCGCCCGCCGGCTCGGGCAAGACGACG
>JANPOJ010000343.1:0-8754 GCA_031427935.1 Ilumatobacteraceae bacterium
CGCCGAAGTTCGGCGTGTGGGCGCACATCTGCGGCAGCGACCTGGTCCGCGACGCGGACGGCGTGGTGTACGTGCTCGAAGACAACCTGCGAGTGCCGTCGGGTGTCAGCTACCTGTTGCAGAACCGGGCGATCTCCAAGCGGGCGTTCGCCGACCTGTTCGAGCGGCAATCGATCCTGCCGGTCGACGACTACCCCGATCATCTGCGCCGGCTGCTGGTGTCGTTGGCGTCGGATCAACTGCTGGGCGTCCGTTCGCCACAGGTGGTGGTGTTGACCCCCGGTGTCTACAACAGTGCCTACTTCGAGCACTCGTTCCTCGCCCAGCAGATGGGCGTGCCGCTGGTCGAGGGCGCCGACCTGTTCGTCGATCCCAGCAATCGGGTGTGGATGCGCACGATCGACGGGCCTAAGCCGGTCGATGTCATCTACCGACGCATCGACGACCAGTTCCTCGATCCCGAGGTCTTCCGCAAGGATTCCCAACTCGGTGTTCCCGGCCTGATGCGCGCCTGGCGCGCCGGCAACGTGGCGATCGCCAACGCGCCTGGCGCCGGCGTCGCCGACGACAAGGTGGTCTACGCCTGGGCGCCGGATTTCATCCGCTACTACTTGAACGAAGAGCCGCTGCTGCCCAACGTGCCGACCTATCGATGTCTGTATGCCGAGGAGTTGGCGCACGTGGTCGAGCACGCCCACGAGCTCGTGCTGAAGCCGGCCAACGAGAGCGGTGGCTACGGGTTGACGATCGGCAGCATGGCGACCGCCGCGCAGTTGGAATCCGCGATCGCGGCCATCCAGGCCGACCCGCGCAACTGGGTGGCCCAACCGATCATCAAGCTGTCGACCGCGCCGACGTTGTGTGCCGGCGAGTTGGCCCCGCGCCACGTCGATCTTCGGCCGTTCGTGCTGTCGGGCCGCGACATCTACGTCACGATGGGCGGCCTCACTCGCGTCGCGCTGGTCGACGGCTCGCTGGTCGTCAACTCGTCGCAAGGTGGCGGATCCAAGGACACCTGGGTCGTCGAGGAGTCCTGATGCTGCTGTCGCGGGTGGCCGAACGGTTGTACTGGGCGGCGCGTTACCTGGAGCGTGCGGAGGGCACTGCCAGGATCGTGCGAGAGCACTCCAACGTGATCGTCGATCTCCCGCTGATGATCCCGCCCAACTGGGATCACTTGCTCGGCATCACTGGTGGTCGCGAAGAGTTCGACAAGCGTTATGGGGCCGGCGACGAGGCCTCGATCGTGACGTTCCTGATCGCCGATCCGTTGAACCGCGGCAGTGTGCATTCGAGCATCGGCCACGCGCGCGAGAATCTGCGCACGTGCCGCGACATCTTGCCGGCGCAGGCGTGGAACGCCGTCAACGACCTCTACCTTGCCTCCGGTCGCGGCGCGGCCGAAGGAGTGCAGCGGCGCTACCGGTCGAGGTTCCTGGAGAAGGTGATCGCCGAGCACCAGCGCCTGCTCGGCATCTTGACGACGACGATGAGCCGAGACGAGGCCTACACCATGCTTCGTCTCGGTCGGCACATCGAGCGCGGCGACATGATCACACGTGTGCTCGACGTGCGCGCCGGCCTGCTGCTGGGCGAACGCCCGGAACGCGCCGAGCTGTACGACGACCTGCAGTGGTCCAGCGTGCTGCGGTCGCTCTCGGCACTGCAGATGTACAACCGCCGGTCGGCGATGGGCGACGGTGCGACCGAGGTGATCCGGTTCATCCTCGACGAGATCACGTTCCCGCGCTCGGTGGCGTACTGCTTGGCTGCGGTGCAGTCGAGTGCCAGGGAGCTGCCCTTCAGCGAATCGGTGATGGCAGCCTGCCGGGCAGCGTTGGTGGAGCTGTCGTCGTCGAATCCGACCGTGTTGCTCGATGCCGACGAACTGCATCTGAAGGCCGACCGCCTGCAGATCGCCATCGGTGTGATCAGCGATCGCATCGCCGGTACCTACTTCGGCCACACGGCATGGCCGAGCTGACGTGATCGGCGTCGAAGTCCCTGCGTCGTACGTGCCGGTCGCCGGCCGGTTCGACGAGCTGGTCGACGAAACCGGTGCAGTGCGCCCGCAGTGGGAGTCGATGGTCCGCACGTGGACCACGCTCGGTGCCGACGAGATCGTGCGCCGCCAGATGGTCGCCGAGCGGCTGCTGGTTGCCGAAGGCGCCGGGCATGTCTTCCATGACGACCGGGAGATCGGGATGCCGTGGGGTCTCGACCCGGTCCCGTACGTGATCGGTGCCTCGGAATGGCGCGCCATCGAGCGGGGGCTGAGCCAACGCACTCGTGTGCTCGACGCGGTGTTGGACGATCTCTACGGACCGCGACGGCTGCTGCTCGACGGCGTGATTCCGACCGCCGCCGTGATGGGCTCGCGGGCCTACCAACTCGCCGCCGTCGGGGTCACCGTGCCGCGTCCGCGGTTGATGCTGTACGCCGCCGATCTGGTTCGCGACAACACCGGCCAGTGGCTGCTGATGCGCGATCACACCGATGCGCCCAGCGGGTGCGGCTATGCGTTGATGAACCGCACCGTGCTGTCGCGGCTGTATCCGGAGCCCTTCCG
Source organism: Ilumatobacteraceae bacterium (assembly GCA_031427935.1). Taxonomy (GTDB): domain Bacteria; phylum Actinomycetota; class Acidimicrobiia; order Acidimicrobiales; family Ilumatobacteraceae; genus JAENVT01. The sequence goes on from JANPOJ010000343.1 coordinate 2,570, forward strand.
TCACCTCGGGGTCAGCCCACTGTCGGGTTGGTTCGCCGATCTGCGCACGGCACTGTCGACCGTGGCGCCGCCAGCCGTCACCGGCCCGCGCACGATCTTGCTGGGCCCCAACCCGCAGCGGCCGGGATTCGTCGAAGCGTCGTACCTCGCCGCCCATCTCGGTTACCACTTGGCCAGCAGCGGCGACCTGATCACACGCCGCGGCAGCGTGTGGCTGCGCACCCTTGGCGGGCTCGAGCAGATCGATGTCGTGTTCCGCCGCCTGGCCGACACCGGGTCGGACCCGCTCGAGCTGCGCCCGTCGGGGCTCGGGGGAGTGACTGGATTGCTGCAGGCGGTTCGTGAGGGCAACGTCGGCGTTGCCAACTCGTTGGGCAGTGGCGTGGCCGACCGGCTGTGGCTGCAACCCTTCCTGGCCGCCGCCGCCCAGCACCTGCTCGGCGAGACGCTGGAGCTGGCGTCGATCGAGACCTGGTGGTGCGGTGATCGCGAGCGGCTGGCCGCGATGCGCGCCGACCCCCGCGCGTACGTGTTCCACGACACGGACCCTGTGTCGCCGGCGCCATCGGTGTTCGGCGACGAGCTGACGGACTCGGGCATGGCCGACTGGCTCGACCGCATTACCGCCGCGCCGCATCGATATGTGGTGCAACCCAAGATCGAGTTCGCCAGCACGCCCGTTGCGGTTGACGGTCACCTGCGCAGCGGCCGGGCCAGCATCCGCGTCCAAACCGTGCGGATCGGCGACGAAGCCATCGTGTTGCCGGGTGGCCACGGACGCCACGTCGCGCCCGGCCAGCTGGTGATCAACTCGTCGGATGCGTTCGGCAAGGACGTGTGGGTGCTGACCGATCCCACGGTCCAGCGGATCAATGCCGGTTCGACGGCGATCGCCCGCCGCGCCCGCCTCCCGCAGATCGACCTGCGCGACTCGCTGCCAACCCGGTCGGCGGAGGCCCTGTTCTGGCTGGGGCGTAACGCCGAGCGCGCCGAGGCGGCCACCCGGGCCGCGAGGTTGGTCATCGCTCGGAACGGCAGCGACCCTGCGCTGCTCGCCTCGCCGTGGCTCGGTCACGCGATCTCCGCATTGCGCGCGGTCAGTGGAGGGCGACCGCAGGAGCAGGAGCCCGACACTCCCGGGGACGACGCCGACGTGCTGGCGGTCGAGGTCGCTGCGGCACTGGGCGATCGCTCCGGCGCGGTGGCCAACAGTCTTCGCCACCTTGCTGCCAACGCGGGTGGTGTGCGCGAGTTCCTTTCGACCGCGACGTGGCGGGTGTTGAACGGTCTGGATGCGGAGCGGTCGATCCTCGCTTCGACCACCGATCGCAGCGATCCGTTCCTCGTCACCGAATGCCTCGACCGGATCATGGTCGATCTCGCCGCGTTGGCCGGATTGGTCATGGAGAGCATGGTGCGCGGCCCGGGTTGGCGGTTCCTCGATCTCGGTCGGCGGTTGGAGCGCGCCGTGCTGCTGCTCGGCGTGATCGAGGCGACCCTCAGTGACCCGCCCGGTGACGATATCGCCCAGCCGGTGTACGATCTCGTGCTCGGCGCCAGCGAGAGCCTGGTCGCCTACCGCCGGCGGTACCGCAGCGACGTGCGCCTCGACGCCATCGAGGACCTGTTGGTGCACGACGATTCCAACCCACGCTCACTGGTGTTCCAACTCGATCGGATCAACGAGCACCTCGCCGCGCTGCCGTGGAACCCGGATGCGTCGAAGCATCGCCGAGTCCTCGACGCGGCGGCACGGGGTCGATTGGGTGAGGGGCCCGACTCGCTCTCCAAGCTGGTGCTGGGTGTGCGCGGTCCGCTGCTGGAGCTGATCCGCGAGCTGATGCTGGCCTGGTTCACCCATCCGGCTCGGCGCGGCTTGGGCGGTTTCGGCTGATGCGCTACCGCGTGCAGCACACGACCGAGTATCGGTACAGCGCCCAGGTGATCAACGGTCACACCGTCGCCCACCTCCGGCCGCGAGAGACACCGACGCAGACCGTGATCAGTTCGGAGGTCACGACACTGCCGGAGGCCGATCACTCCGACGAGTACCTCGACGCGTTCGGCAACCAGGTGTCATATCGCGCTGTCGAGCAGGTCCATGACCAACTCGTGGTGACCGGCTCGTGCGAGGTCGACATCATTCCGCCGGAGCCGCTCGTGTGGTCGCCGCCGTGGGAGGAGCTCCGCGGCATCGTGGCCGCCGATGGCAGCCCCGATGGCTTGTTGGCCCGCATGTGCTCGATCGAGTCCACCCTTGTCACGCCGTCGGCCGACCTGGCGAGGTTCGCCTCATGGTCGTTCCTGCCGGGCCGGGCGTTTCACGAAGCCGTGATCGATCTGTCGCACCGCATCTTCACCGAGTTTGCGTTCGACCCGGGTTTCAGTGACGTCAGCACGCCGCTGGCCGACGTGTTGACGCACCGCCGCGGGGTGTGCCAGGACTTCGCTCATCTGGCGATCGGCACGATGCGTTCGCTCGGCCTGCCGGCGCGGTACGTCAGCGGCTACATCGAGAATCGGCCGCCGCCGGGGGAGACCAAGCTGGTGGGCGCGGACGCATCGCACGCCTGGTGCTCGGTGTACATCCCCGGCTGGGGATGGCTCGACGTGGATCCCACCAACGACAAGGCGCCCCCGATGACCCACGTGACCGTTGGCTGGGGCCGCGACTACGCCGATGTGGCGCCGGTACGCGGTGTGGTGTTCGGCTCTCCCGCGACGCAGGAGTTGTCGGTCGCGGTCGAGGTGTCGAGGGTGGGCGAGTGACGGATTCCCGTCAACCGTTACGCTCGCGGGCATGGGGACCATCACTGCTTGCTCGCTCGACTGCCCGGATAGTTGCAGCCTCGAGGCCACGGTCGAGGACGGCAGGCTGATCGCACTCGGCGCCGCGCCGAACGGCGCCAACCCGGCGACGAACGGCTGGATCTGCGCCAAGGTCAAGCACACCCCAGAGCTGCTGCACGGCAAGGACCGCATCACGACACCGATGCGGCGGGCCGGTCGCAAGGGCTCCGGCGAATTCGTGGAGATCACGTGGGAGGAGGCTCTCGATGAGTTTGCCGACAGGATCCGGATGGCGGTCGATGCCCACGGCTGGGATTCGGTGGTGCCGTACTTGTACAGCTCCTCCGCCGGGAACCTCGGCCGGCACGGGCTGTCGCCGCTGGTGTGGGAGCACCTGGGCGCTGCCCGCACCGACATCACGATCTGCGCGGCGACGGTCGGTGAGGCTTGGGATCGCACATACGGCGACATGGCCTCGGCCGATCCGCAGGACCTGCAGCACAGCCAGCTGATCGTGATCTGGGGTGCCAACCCCAACGTGTCGCACCCGCACCTGTCGCCGGTGATCGAAGAGCGTCGGCGTGCCGGCGCGACCTTGGTGGTGGTCGATCCACGGCGCACACCGATCGCCGACCGCGCCGACCTGCACCTCGCAGTGCGGCCTGGCACCGACGGCGTGTTGGCGATGGCGGTGGCCGCGTTGCTGCAGCGCAACGGGCACCTCGATCGAGGGTTCGTCGAGCAGTGGGTCGACGGTGCCGACGAGTACCTGACGGCCTGTGAGGAATGGACAGTGGCGCGTGCCGCCGAGGTGTGCGGTGTCGATGCGGCTGACATCGAGCGGTTCGCCGAGATGTACGGCACGATTCGCCCGGCGATGCTGCGGGTTGGTTGGGGTCAAGAGCGCAACCGCAACGGTGGCTCCGCCAGCCGCGCCGTGTTCGCTCTCCCGGCTCTGGCCGGGCAGTTCGGTGTGCCTGGTTCTGGTGTGTTCAACTCGATCAGTGGCGGGGTGGGTTACGAGGAAGACGCCATCCGTCGCGGTGTTGTCGGCGATGCGCCGGTACCCGAACGCCGGCCGATCAACATGAACCGTCTCGGTCGCATCCTGGTCGACGACGAGGGTGGTCGCGTCGACGTGCTGTTCGTGCAGGGATCGAACCCGGCGGCGACGTGTCCCGAACAGGCCATCGTGCTCGACGGCCTGGCCCGCGAGGATCTGTTCACGGTGGTGCACGATCTGACGATGACCGACACGGCGCGATATGCCGACCTGGTCCTGCCGGCGACATCGCAGTTCGAGGTCCAAGAGGTCGTCGGCAGCTACGGATCGTTCGTCATGCAGGAGGCACCGGCAGTGATCCCGCGTGTCGGCGAGAGTCGCACCAACGACGAGGTCAGCGTCGGTGTGGGGATGCGCTTCGGCCTCGATCCACATCAATGGGACCCGAGCCCGCAGCGGGTTCGCCGGCTGGCGCTCGGTGACCGGGTGTTGCCCTTTGCCACACGGCCGACCGGCGGCACGGTGCAGTTCCGAGACGTCGACCCCGGTGGCAGGGTGCAGTTGGTGTTCGATGCCGACGGCGTCGACCGTGTGCCCGTCTACCGGCCCATCGAACAGCCGGAGCTGCCACTGACGCTGATCACCCCGGCCACGAGTCGCACGACGAGTTCGATGTTCGGCAACATCGCGCCCGCCTCGGCCGATGTGCACCTGCATCCGGCCGACGCTGCGGCCCGCGGACTGGCCAGCGGCGACCGGGCGCGGATCACCGATGGCCGGCACACGATCGAGGCCGTCGTCGCAGTCGATGCCACGCTGCGCCCAGGGCTGGCGACGATGCCGAAGGGGATGTGGTGCCGCGACGGCTACCACGGCTTCACTGCCAACGTGTTCGCGCCGGATCACCTCGCCGATCTCGCCGGTGGGGCCAGCTTCAACGATGCCCGCGTCGAGGTCTCCGCAGCGTCGTAGCAGTCAGCGGCCGATCCGCGCCGTCAGCTCGGCGACCCCATCGCCGCGCAATGTCGGATCACCGGTGTCGACGCGAAGTGTGTACGTTCGATGCGCACACCCTGCACTGAACCTGCACACTTCCCCGATCAGCTCGTCGCTCGTGGCCGCGGTCGCGAATCGACGTGAGTAATCTCCGCCACCATGACCGATGTTGGCGACTCCTGGGTGGTGGTGGTCGGGGCCATCAACGTGGATCTGGTCGTGGTGGCGCCGCGGTTGCCGGGGCCGGGGGAGACGGTCGTGGGCGGCGGGTTGCAGACCTATGGCGGTGGAAAGGGCGCGAACGCTGCGGTCGCCGCAGCGAGGGCCGGAGCCAGGGTGCGTCTGATCGGCGCGGTCGGTGACGACGACACGGGTACGGCGGCAGTGGCCGAGCTCGTCGGGGAGGGGATCGATGTCACCGATGTGGCGGTCCTGCCCGGGGAGTCGACAGGCGTGGCGTTGATCGTCGTCGACGAGCGTGGCGAGAACCAGATTGCCGTCGGCGCGGGCGCCAATGCGGCGGTCACTGCCGACCACGTGAGAGCGTGCCTGAGCGCCGCGTTGCCGACAGCGGGATGCGTGTTGGTGAGTACGGAGATCCCCGCCGAGGCGGTGGCTGCGGCAGTCGAGGCGACCACCGCCGCTGGTGTCACCTGCGTCATGAACCCGGCGCCGGTGCTCGAGGTTGTCGGGGAGTTGCTGGCCCTCGGCCCGATCCTGACGCCGAACCAGTCCGAGCTGAGCGACCTCGTCGCGCTACTCGGCGGGACGAGTGGCGATTCCGCGGTCGAGAGCGCGTTGCGGATCGTCGAACGCAGCCGCCATGCGGTCGTGGTCACTCAGGGCGGCGAGGGGGTGTTGGTCGTCGATGCCGACCTGTCCGCTCGACGCATGCCGGCACAGCGCATCGCGGTGAAGGACACGACCGGGGCGGGTGACACGTTCAACGGGGTGCTTGCAGCTCGACTGGCGGCGGGCGACGACCTGCTCACAGCGGTACCGGTCGCCGTTGCCGCCGCGTCGATGTCGGTGGGCGAGGTCGGTGCTCGCGGCGGCATGCCGACGATGGCGGCGATCGCCGCGGCCATGCGTTAGATCGCGCCCGCTGACTACGGGGTCGCTACTCGCCGTCGGCGCACGCCTTGCATCGCCCGACGATGGCGAAGTGCGAGCCGTCGAGCACGAAGTCGTAGTCGCGTTCGAGGGTGCGTCGCGCCGTATCGAACACCCGTCGCGGCACGGCGACATGGCGGCCACATGTCTCGCAGACGAGGTGGCGGATGTCGGTCGACACCGCGGTGCGTTCGTAGATGGCCGGGCCGTGCGAGAGGTGAATGTGTCGCACGACGCCGATCTCCTCCAGCAATGCCAGCGTGCGGTAGACGGTGGAGACATG
>JANPOJ010000344.1:0-22787 GCA_031427935.1 Ilumatobacteraceae bacterium
GATTGCCATCGCTGAGGCGTGTCGACATCACTTCACCAAACTGGTTCGAACCGAGTGTGACCAGTGCATCGAAGGAGACCAGAAATACATCGCAACCACGGCAATGAGTGCTAGCCCAATGGTCCCATTGGCGTCGCGGCGCGCCATTGCGAAAGTGACTCCCAAGTAAACGAACGGGAGACTCGCGATGAACAGCAGCATGGGATGTGGCCGACCGCCCGACCGCATCGGCATCGTCGCCGAAGCCAGATACGGCTGTCAGATTCAGCCTCGTGGAATGGTTGAGGCGCTGCGTCGCATGTCGAACGTCGAGCTCATCGACGTGCAACGAAGCGACCACCTCGAGCGGTGCGATGTCGTGGTGGCGCGAGGCCGGAGCGAGCACGTCCTCGACCTGCTCGCGTGGGCCGAGCGCCGCGGGGTTCGCACTGTCAACCCATCCGGCTCCGTGCGAGCAGTGCTCGACAAGGTGGAGATGCATCACCGTCTGCTGCACGCGGGGGTTCGCGTTCCTCGAACGTGGACGGGCCCGATCCAGGATCTCCGTCGGCAGCTCCGCGGGCATCGTGGACCACTGGTGATCAAGCCGGTGCTCGGCGACAACTGCCGCGACGTGAAGTTGCTGGACGATGGCGGCCAGCTGGCGGAGACGCTGTGGTCCGAGCCGAGGGCGATCGTGCAGGAATACGTCGACAACGACGGATTCGACATCAAGTTGTACGGCATCGGTGAGCGGGTGTGGGTGGTTCGCAAGCCTTCACCGCTCCTGGCATCCAAGGCGGAAGCAGTTCAGCTTGTGACCACGCCGGGTCACGTACGCCTTGCCCGGCGCTGCGCCAACGCGTTCGGTCTCGATCTGTACGGCGTCGATTGCGTCCAGACCAGCACAGGTCTGGTGGTGATCGAGGTCAACGACTTCCCGAACTACTCCGGTCTCGAGTGGGCCGACTTGACGCTCGCCGAGTTCGTCGTCGCCCAGATCGATGCTCAGCTGACTGCGATGGCGTCATGAAGATCGCATTCTTGATGCGCCGCCATCCCCCGACACGTCACAGCCCGATCATGCCGGAAGTGGTCTCATTGCTCTCGGAGTGGGGTGCCCAGGTCGACTTGATCTACCCCGACGAGGAGATCGTCGACATCGGGCGGCTCCGTGCCCGTCACGACTTGTACGTTCTCCGCTCCAACAGCGAGCTGGCCCTCAGCCTCGCCGGCGCACTCCACGCGCAAGGTGCGGTCGTGTTGAACCCCTATCCCGTCGCGGCGATGTTACGCAACAAGATCGTCGCGACGAACGTGCTGATGGCGGCTGGAGTCCCGGTGCCGGAAACCTTCGTCACGACCGAGCCGGAGAGCCTGGCACCGTTGCTCGATAGCGGTCCCCTGGTGATCAAGCCTCACACCGGGTCCGATGGCATCGGTGTGCGCGTCCTCTGGGACGCCGACGACCTGATCGGTCTCACCGGCTACGCTGGGCCACTCTTTGCCATGCGCTACTACCCGGCAGACGGGCGCGACCGCAAGCTCTACTGCCTCGGTGGCCAGCTGTTCGGTGTGAAGCGGATCTGGCCGGTTCGCAGCTACGACGACAAGCTCGGTGAATCCTTCACGCTCGACGCGGACCTGCATCGCATCGCCGTCGCTTGCGGCGAGGCGTTCGGGATCGACCTGTTCGGTGTCGACATCGTGATCAGCGAGGGCAAGCCGTGGGTTGTCGACATGTCCAGCTTCCCGGGATTCAAGGGAGTGCCCGACGCGGCGCTGCGCTTGGCCGACTACATCTACGCAGCTGCATCACAGGCGATCTACGCCCAACCGCTGGCGGCGGTGGGGGCATGAAAGCCGTGGTGTTCGGCACGGGGAGGATCGCCTGCGGGGTCATCGGTGAACTGCTCAACGACGCCGGCTGCACCATCACGTTCATCGGCAGAAACCGAGGTGTGGTCGATAACCTCAACCGGCACGGCCGGTTCCACCTCAGGTTGAGCGATGCCGATGGCAACGCCCAACTGACGATCGTCGGAGTCGAGGCGATCCACCTCGCCAACCGGCAGGCGGCCATCACCGCCGTCACCGAGGCCGACGTCATCTTCACTGCCGTCGGAGCCGGCAACCTCGATTCCGTCGCCGCCCTGCTCGCTACGGGACTGGTCATCCGTACCAGCCCGGTGGACGTGATTGCCTGCGAGAACCACGCTGATCCTGGCGGTCACCTTCGCAATCTCGTCGCAGCTCGAGCCGTCGAGCCGAACGACGTCCAGCGGCACGGATTCGCCGGTGCATTGGTGGGTCGGGCCGTGTCATGCCGGCTCGGTGATGTCGACGGTCACGAACCGCTGACGTTCGTGGGCGACCCGATCCGAGAGCTGATCGTCGACGGCGCGGTCCTCCGCAACCCCTTGCCCAGCGTCGGCGGGCTGCACAGCGTTGGCGACTTCGCCGCGTACATGCAACGGAAGCTGTTCATCTTCTCCGCCGGACACGCCACAGCGGCATACCTCGGCCACCTCAAGGGCTACCGCTACATCCACGCCGCGATCAGGGACCAGGAGATCCGTGGAGCAGTTTTGGAAGCGATGCGCGAAGGTCAGTACGGCATTGCCGCCCGGTTCGGCGAGGCCTTTGCGAGTTTCGACGGCGCACCTCAGCGCAACTCGGCGTTGCGACGGCGCCGGCGCCGCTGCGACCGAGGCACACGTGGCGAAGACGCCCTCGAAGCGATCCTCACCCGTTTCGGCAACGCAGCACTCTGCGATCCGGTGTCGCGTGTCGGAAGAGACGCCCGACGGAAGCTGAACGTCGACGATCGCCTGCTCGGCGCAGCGCAACTGGCGCGCCGAGCAGGCGTCAACCCATCCGGGCTGCTGACCGCAGCCGCGGCCGCGCTGTGCTTCGAGTGCATCGACGACCCCGGAACCGCTGCGATCCGAGACAGCATGCACCAGCGTGGCGTCGCCGCAACCCTCGATCAGGAGTGCGGTATCGGAGCAAGTTCCCGGCTGGCGCGCTCGGTGCACGCCGCATGGATCCGGCTCACAGCTGATGACTGGCACGCTGGAAACGCAATGCTCAGCATCGACCGCCCGCAGTGGGCCTGGCAGGCCTAGCAGCATGCGCGCCCACGCCTTCTTGATGCCTCGGCTGGAGCCCCGACTGAGTCCCGTGATGTCCGAGTTGTTCGATCGTCTCAAACGCGAAGGCTGGCTGGTCACGTGGAGCATCGGTGAGGACCACGCCTACGAACCCGGAACGTTGCGACCCGATCATGACCTCTACCTGCTCAAGTCACAGGCACCGGCGACGATGAGCATGGCCGCGGTGCTCCACGCTCAGGGCGCACGAATCCTCAATCCCTGGCCTGCTTGCGCTGCCGCCCAAGACAAGGTGGTCGCCGCCCACCGCCTCGCCACGTTCGGTGTCCGGACACCGCAGACCTGGGCGGGCGCACAGCCTGCCCGAGTGGCCTCGCTGATCGATCGCGGCGAACTGGTGACCAAGCCCTACAACGGGTATCACGGCACCGGCGTCCGTTTCCTGAAGGGTCCGGCGGAGCTTCGCAACGAGCCTGCCGGCGACGAGGCGACCATCGTTCAGCGACGTGTGGTGGGTGACGACGTGAAGGTCTACGTCATCGGTGATGACGTGTTCGCGGTTCGCAAGTCGTTCGACGCGACGAGCCACGGACGTGCTGGGCAGCCGATTTCGGTCGATTCGACGGTTCGTGAGGTGGCCATTCGATGTGGCGAGGCGTTCGGCTTCGGGTTGTACGGTGTCGATCTCGTGCTGTGCGATGACGGACCAGTCGTGATCGACGTCAATCACTTCCCCGGCTACAAAGGTGTGCCGGACGCAGCCCAGCGCCTGTGCCACTACATCCTGACCGCCGTCCAAGCTGCCACGGAGTCCCAGCTGGCCGGACTGCCGAGCGTTATGTCGTGAACGGTAGACAGGATCGTGCCCTCCTGGCCATCACGGCCGAGGGCTTTCTGTCGCGCCTCAGCTTCGGCTTGATCAACCTGGCTCTGCCGCTCTATGCGCTGAAGCTGCACATGAACATCACAGAGATCGGTGCGTTGACCTCCATCAACATCGTGATCCAGATCGCGCTGAAGCCCTTCATGGGGGCGATCGCCGATCGCTTCGGGGCCAGGCGCAGCTTGATTTGGGCGGTCGCACTGCGCAGCATCGTGCCGCTGCTGTTCGTCATCGCCCATGTGCCCTGGCAGCTGTTCGCCATCCGCCTGTTCTACGGCATCACCCAGTCATGGCGCGATCCGGCGCTCAACGCCGTCATTGCCGAGATCGGTGGCAAGAAGAAGGTCGCTTCGGCGTTTGCCTGGTACCACACGGCGAAGAACACGGCGAGCTCGATCGGCCGGGCGATCGCCGGCGTGTTGCTCAGCGTGACCGCCGCCAACTACCCACTCGTCTTCGCGATCGGGTTCCTGCTTTCGATCCTGCCGCTCGTGCCGGTGTGGCGTGGTCTCCCCGCGGATCCGCCACGATCACCCCGAATCGTCGTGGCCCCAGCGGATGGCGTCTTACCCGGGCCACAGGCGATGTTCGATCTGCGTGTGCTGCGGTTCAGCTTCCTCGGTTTCCTGTACGGCGTCACCGCCGGGATGTTGGCGCTGTTTCCGGTGATCGCCAAGCAGAACTTCGGCCTGACGCCCGCCGAGATCGGCGTGATCATGCTGGTCTCCACGGTCGTCGTGCTGATCTCTGGCCCGTTGTTCGGCTGGCTCGCCGACAACGTCAATCGCAATGTGGTGCTGCTCGTCCGAGCGGCTGCCAACACGTGCTCCTCGATCGTCTTGATGGTCGCCCACGGTGCAATCCTGGTCGGATCGGGCCGGGCCATCGACGACATGGGCAAGGCCGCTTTCCGGCCCGCCTGGGGATCGATCATGGCCGAGGTGGCCAGCCTCGACAAGCGAACCCGGGCGCGCACGATGAGCCTCATCGATGTCGGGGAGGACGCCGGCGACGCTCTCGGCCCGGTCCTTGCAGGGGCGTTGATCGCAAGCGGCGGCCTCATCGTCATGCTCGCTGTGCGGGTCGCCCTGGCGATCACCACCGAAGCCGCAACCTGGATGTTCACCCACCGGCCGCAGCCGGCAGCCCAGCCGACGGCGACCGTTGCACTCGCCCATGATCGGCCCACGCGTGCATCCGGGTGGAGCCCACCGTATGGCCTCCTGCCGACCGCGCCGAGGCCGCTCGAAGCTTCACTCCCGCAACCGATGGGCGAGCCGGTCCTGCAATAGCGCGACCAGCGCACCGTGGATGCCGGGCCCGGCAGCGACCAGGCCGTCGAATGGGCGCCCCGCCGGGTGGTTGAAGGTGAGCGGCGCCCCACGGAGATCGGTGACGAGACCGCCCGCAGCTCGCACCAACGCCGTGCCTGCGCACACGCCCCATTCCTTGCGTCCCTTGCCAGAGAAGACCCCGTCAGCCCGCCCGGCGGCCACCTCGGCCAGCTTGAAGGCCATGCTCGTGTGCTGCTCGGTGACCAGACCGGTGGCAGTTCGATCCAGCCCGCTCGCCCACTCCTTCGCCGACACCACCAGGTGGGCTGCCGCGATCTCGGTCGCTGCGCTCACCGTCGTCGATGTCTCGTTGACGAGCACCCCCTCGCCGACGACGCCGCAGTACAAGCGGCTCTGAACCGGGTTGTACACCACGCCGAGCACAGCCGCGCCGAGGATGCTCAAGCCGATCGACACCGTGAACGAATCGCCGCCTCGCACGAAGTCACTGGTTCCGTCCATCGGATCGACGATCCACACCCGTCGGGCGTCGCGCCGGCCGGGAGGGTCGGGCGACTCCTCCGAGAAGATCACGTCGCTCGGAAAAGCCGCTGTCACGGCAGCGATGATGATGACGTTGGCAGCGCGGTCTGCGTTGGTGACAACCTCACCCCCGGCCTTCTCGCCGACGTCGAAACCCTGGGCTCGGGCGCTGAGCAACGCCTCGCCAGCGGCAATCGCAGCGGCGCGGGCGACGGCCAGTTCGGTAGCGAGATCCTTCGTGGGCGGAACCCTAAGCGACCGGGTAGCTCACCAACACCGTCGAGAGCACGGTGCCGTCGGTTCGGCTGCGCAGCACTGCCCTGACGGTGTGCGTGCCGATGCAACCGGCAGTGCTGGTCAGCCCGCTCGGGGCGATGTTCGTCGACGTCGTGAAGCCCTGCGTCGATCCGGAGCTCAACAACAAGGCGTTGAACAGGGAGAACGAGGCCTTGCAGGTGGTGTTGATGTTCGTCGGCTCGTCGAAATCGATCCAGTACGACTGCAGATAGATCGAGCAGTTGAACACCTCGCCTCTGATCTGCAATGGGCTCGCTGTGTATCCACTTCCGGTTGCACTCAGGTGCACCGTCGACGCCGAGATCGACGTGATGATGCCGCACTTGCCCGCGACGGTCCCACCGCCACCACCGCCTCCACTGGCGGAACTGATCGACGACGGGACGAGGACGAAGCAGAGAGCGGCGGCCAGGACCGTCGTGACGAATGTCTTGAAGGTCGTCATTGGAGTGCCTTTCGGGTAGAGATCGGTGTTGGGCACGAGTCGGCTCCGGACGAGGGGAACTCTTTGGAGCCCGCCCGGGACGGGTGGGCGGGCTCCAAAGAGAAATCCGGTGGACCGGCCGTGGCCGTCCTTGACGCGGAACCTTCGATGCTTCGCTCCGAGTTGCAGTAACAGTGCGGCCGCCAGGCGGTGAAATACGTAGGGGAACATGCCCAATGGTCGTAGCACCATCGTCGTGTTGTGCCCGTCCGGCGCCAACCTCATAGTTGGTCGGGACGATCCATGTATTTCCGTGGTCCGTCGACGCACTGCTCGTTCGAAGCACGAGTCGAACGCGGGAGCCCACGATGACGACACAGCACGACAAACTCGAACAACTCCTTGATCTCGTCGAAGGTCGCCTGAGCCACGATGAGGTGCTGCGACTCACGCTGGAGATCAACGCCGACCCCGAGCTCAGTGCTGCGCACGAGTGGGTGCGCAACTTCCGATCCATGGCGGAGCGCACAACGCTGGTGCCCGCTCCGGCGGCGACGCGCACCATGCTCACCAGACTGCTCCCCGAGCCCCGACCCACGGGCACCGCTGTCGGTCAGTTCCTCGACATCGTCGCCAAGCTGATCCGCGATGTCACAGCCGGTCCGAGTTTTGCCGGAGCGCGTGGTGTCGCTCTCGACTCGAAACGCCAACTCCTGTTCGGCGCCGGCGACGACACCGACATCTCGATCGAATTGGAGTTCATCGGTGATGCCCTCCGCGTCTCCGGTCAGCTGTTGGCCGATGATGCAGTCGCTGCTCTCTCGCTGACCGGAGACGGATCCACAGCCGAGCTCGAGACCGACGGGAACGGCGAGTTCTCCACGACCATCCCGGTGCCGACGTCGGTGCAGTTGTCGATCACCACGACGTCGCAGCACATCCACCTCGACCTCACCCCATATCTCGATCCCGCCCGTTCCGCCCACCACGGCACGACATAGCGAAACCCGGAACTCACCATGTCACGCCGCCGAATTTCCCTCTTCCTGGTCACTGCCCTCCTGATGTCGACCATCGGCTCATTCTCGGGAACTCGAGCAGCAGTTCCGGTCAGTGACGACTTCGTCGACGCGAGGCAACTCATCGTCCGCCTCGATCCGGCGGCGGTCACCATCGAAGCAGTCGACACCGCCGTGGGCACCACGACCGCCGCTGCCTCCAGCGGGATCACCGGGTTGTATCTGCTCGACATCCCCGCGGGCGCAGACCCCACAGCCATTGGGGGTCGGATCAACGCGATCCCCGGAGTCACCTCGGTGGTGGCGAACAGAACGATGTCGCCACCCGAAGTCGACCTGGCTCGGATCTACGCGTGGCGGATCTATGCCTGGTCCGACGGCGAACCGGTGCCCGGGGCCGCGCAATACGCCGCACCCGCCGTCAATCTCGCTGCTGCCCAGAAGCTGTCAACCGGAAGCGGTGTCATCGTCGCTGTGCTCGACACAGGTGTGCAGCTCGATCCCCAGCCGCACTCGCTCTTGAACGCAAGCCTGGTTCCCGGCATCGACCTCGTCGATGGCGACGCACACCCAGCCGAGACACGGAACGGCCTGGACGACGATGGTGATGGCCTGATCGACGAGGGCATCGGTCACGGCACACACGTCGCCGGCATCGTTCACCAGGTCGCGCCGTCCGCCAAGATCATGCCGGTTCGCATTCTCGACGACGACGGTTCGGGCACGACCTGGAACGCCGCCGAGGGAATGTTCTGGGCGGCGCAACACGGCGCCAAGGTGATCAACATGAGCCTCGGCACCCACGGCTCTCCCGGTGTGCTGCGCGACGCCGTACAGGCCGTCACGGCCGCTGGCGTGCTCGTCGTCGCCGCCGCCGGCAACGACGGCAAGGACCGCACGATGTATCCAGCAGCCGCGCCAGGGGCGATCGCCGTTGGCTCGGTGGGTGCCGGCGACGTCGTGTCCACGTTCTCCAACTTCGGTCTGTGGATCGATGTCGTGGCCCCCGGCGAGAACATCCACAGCTCGTATGCCTTTCCTGCGGATAGCTACGCCTCCAACAGCGGAACATCGATGGCCACCCCGTGGGTCGCCGGTGAGGCTGCGCTGCTCCTCGCTCGGAACCCGAACCTGTCGCCTGCGGCCACGTCTGCAGCCATCTCAGGCGGAGCGCGTTCCATCGATGTCGGCAATCCATCGGTGGCAGGCCTCGTCGGGGCCGGCCGCATCGACCTTCTCGCCAGCTTGCGACTGGTCTGAGGTCGACCCGCGCCACCCTGGAGAGGGACCGCCCATCGACATCGACGACCTGGCCCGAGGCCACTGGGCTGTGTAGGGTGAGCGTCCAACCTCGGGCGCGCGCGATGGGAACACGGATGAGGCAGGACCAATCTTTGCTTCGCGCCTGCCAGAACGGTGACCGCAAGGCGTGGCAGGCGCTGCTGGAGCGATACGAGCGACTCGTCTATTCGATCCCACTCAACTTCGGTCTGTCGCGCAGCGATGCCGACGACGTGGCCCAGGTGACCTTCGCGGCCCTGATTCGCAGCCTCGGATCGATCGACGACGAGGAGCGGCTCGGTGCCTGGCTCGGCACCGTTGCCAGGCGGCAGACGTGGCGGCTCGTCGAACGTCGGCGCCGTGAACCGCCGGTCACCGACGACCGGCTCGATCGCGTCTCGACTGAGGACTCAGTCATCGCCCACACCGAGAATCTCGAATGGGTCCACCAGGGATTGGCCAGGATGGATCGGCGCTGCCGCGACCTGCTCACTTCGCTGTACTTCAGCGAGGAGACCCCGGCCTACACTGCGGTGGCCGAGGAGTTCGGCATTCCGGTCGGCAGCGTCGGCCCCACCCGGGCACGATGTCTCGACAAGCTGCGCGCGTTCCTCGAGGAGCTTCAGGACGAATGAACCTCGATCGCGATGCTGCACAGCGTCTCGCAAGCCTTGATCGGCGAGAAGCGTTCGCCGAGCTCACCGCGCTCGGTCTGCTCGACGCCCACGGCCTGGATGCGGTTCTCGACCAGGCAGGCGCACTCGTCCGCGACGACCCTGAGGTCGGTGTACGTCTTGCGCAACTTGTCCGTGAGTGCGCAGTGCCGGCCAACGCACCGCTGGCCGTACCCCGTGCCACGTATCTGATGGCCCAGGCCAAAGCCGCGGATGGCGAGATGCACATCGCGTTGGAGCTGATCGACGAGGCTCGTGATGGTTTCGCCAACCTCGGCCGCCGGACGGAAGCCCTGCGGACCAACCTCGGTCGTGCGCAGGTGTTGAACGAGATCGGCCGTCACGCCGACGCCTTGTCGAGTTGTCGGGAGATCCTCGACGACACGGAACTCAACGCCGCGGCCAGCGACCCGGCGATCGTCGAACTTCTCGCTGCCGCGCACCAGAACTCGGGCCTCTGCCTCGAGCTGACCGGGCAGTTCGAAGCAGCGCTCGACCAGTACGGCTCAGCCGAGCTCGGTTATGCCGGAATCGGAGCCACGCGCGCCTTGGCCGAGGTCGCCTACGACCGTGGATTGGTGCTGCTGGCTCTCGGGCAGCACGCGGATGCGCTCGCCGCGCTCACTCGGGCCGCCTCGACGTTCCGCGATGGAGGGTTCAGGGCACTGCTCGCCATGGCGCTCACCAACGTCGCCGAGGTGCACCTTCACCGCGGTGAATACCAGTCGTGCCTCGATGCCCTGGGTGAGGCGAACCACGCCCTCGGCGACATCTCGTCGCCCGTCGGCCAACATGTTCGCCAGCTCACTGCCGCTCGAGCCTATTCCGCTCTACACCTCTGGCCGGAGGCTCACAGCAGCTTCACCCAAGCGCTCTCGTTCCTCGACCAACGGGACCTGGCGATCGAACGGGCCCGGGCGCAGTGGGGTCTCGGAGTCGTGCTGGCCGCGATGGGGAGCTACGTCGAGGCCGAGGCAGCGCTTACCGAGGCGGCCGACCGATTCACGCGCTCCGGGCAATCGGCCTGGCGAGCCGGAGTGCTGATCGACCAGGCGCTGCTCGAAAGGGCGTTGGGAAACCGCAGTGCGGCTGCGGCATACGCGCAAGAAGCTGTGGGAGTCGCTCCGGACGGATCCCCAGCACACCTACGTGCCCGGCTGCTGGTTGCAGACCTGACCGTCAGCGATGTTCCAACAGCGACGTTTCGTGCCCTGTGCAGGGCTGCCGACCAACTCGCACTCGCTCCGTTGTCGGCCGCGGCCCATCACGCATTGGGTCGCCACCTCGCGAGCACCGGGCATTTCGCTGAGGCGGAAGGTGTGCTCCGCACGGCAGTCGCCGAGACCGAGGAACTGCGCGGCGGGCTGAGACACGAGACAACACTCACCCATTTCTTCGATGACAGCGAAACACCGTACGAGGACCTCGTCGAGGTGCTGGTGTCCAGCGGGGCGTCTGCATCTGATGTGCTCAAAGTCGCTGAGCAAGCCAAGTCGCGGACCCTCGGCGACATCGTCCGGGGCCTGATCGCCCGACCGCAGACATCACCATCCAACGAGATTGATTCGCTCGACGAAGATCGTCGAGCGATCTACGGGGAGTTGTTCTCGGGCGATGTGCAACCGGGCAGCGACCGCCACGAGTTGCTTCATCGACGGCTAGGTGATCTGGAGGCTCGACGCCGCCTGAGTGATCTCGAAACCGCGGCACCCACCCACCAGGTCAGTAGACAGACAGCCTCGGCTGACGTGGCACTCTCCGAAGGAACAGTCGCGGTCAGCTTCGTACGTTCCAAACACGTACTACACATCTTCGTTGTCGATGGCCTGTCCGTGACCCGGGCGTCGACACCAGTGCCCGCCGCCCAGTTAGGCGAACTCGTCGACCGGCTCCGTCGCCAATGGGACAAGTTCCGGCTCGGCCACGACGTGATGCAGCGACACCTACCGCAATTGCATCGGGCAACCAACGTCGTGCTCCACGAGATGTACGACCTCCTGATCGCGCCGATCGAACCGCTGATCCGCAGCGCCGAACCAGACCATCTGGTCTTCGTCCCCGACGGCGCGGCGCACGACATCCCCTTCGCTGCGCTGTTCGACGGCACACAGCATCTCATCGAGCGATACACGATCAGCACAGCGCCGAGCATGATCACCCTCGGTCACCTGCCGGCTCGAAACAATGGGACTGCGCTCGTGATCGGCGTCGCCGATGAGCTGGCCCCTCTCGTGGAAGGCGAGGTGCGAGCCGTTGCCGCGCAGCTCCCCCGTTCCGCCATGCTGGTCGGCTCCGACGCAACCTGGTCGGCAGCCCGACATGCGTTGACGGGTGTCGGCCACCTGCACATTGCCGGACACACAGTCTTCCGCCCGGACAACCCGATGTTCTCGGCGATCAAGTTGGCCGATGGCTGGGTGACCGCCGCAGATCTGCTGACAGCGAGCCTCAATGGCGCCACCGTTGTGCTGAGCAGCTGCGACTCGGCCCGAACCCAGAACCGCGGTGCGGCCGAGATCAACGGCTTCGTGCGCAGCTTTCTCGGGGCCGGCGCGGCGACCGTTGTCGCCAGCCAATGGTCTGCCGATGACAACGCAACGACAGCGCTCATGGACACCTTCTACCGCCACCTCGCCAGCGAGCCCCCGGCCAGCGCGCTACGCATCGCCCAACGTTCGCTGGCCGAAGCCTGGCCGCACCCCTACTACTGGGCTCCTTGGACCCTGGCGGGCCGGCACGCCGGGTAACTGGTGGGGGCGCCAGCAGGTCCGACGGCTTCTGCGAGCCAGATAGGGCGAGTGGGACTGTCACGACGACGACACCGGACTGGTCGCACGTCACACAGCTGCAATGTCGTCTGAATTGTGTGTCTGGACTGTGTCAGCTGATGACAGCAGGTGCCGGTAACTCGATCAGTTCCTGGTCACCCAACGGTGGACCTACCGAAAACCCACCACGCCGCAAGACTCATACGCCGGCCGAAGTCGATCCCGGCGCCCGGGCACGGCGCAAGGAGACCGGATGGCTTGCGCGTTATTAGTACACGGCGCTTGCGCCCGACTCCGACGGCATGCGCGACGTCCAATACGAGAAGTGGCTGGCCAAGAACTGCCACGCTCGGCGATCTTGACAGGGAACGAATCGCGGACATCGACCTGCGCCTCAGCCTCGAGCTTGACGGTCCCCCATGGCCGCGAACACCGCGAACCGGATCCGCATTGTCGCTCGGCGGCGATGGCGGAGGCGATCGACGCGATCGTCACGCAACAGCCCGGCAGCAAGACCTACCGAGTGATGACAGCGGTCGCCTACTACGCCGGTCTCCGACCGTCAGAGGTCGTCATGCTCTGCCGCTCGGCGAGACAGCCAGACGCCTCCCCTCCGCATTCGCCGAGAGGATCCAGCCACGTGGAAGGCGGAACGGAGAGAACGGCCTTTTCGTTACATTTCGGCCCCTGATCCGAGACACCTGGAACACCGACATCGTGCCCGAACTCGCTCCGGAGGACGGCGACATCGCCCTGTACAAGCATCGTTACAGCGGGTTCTTCGAGACGGAGCTCGACGAGACGCTCCGAAGCTGGGGCTTCCGCAATCTTGTGTTCACAGGGTGCACGACGAGCGTGTGCGTGGAGTCGACGATCAAAGACGCAATGTTTGCGACTATCACTGCCTGGACCAGAAAGCCGCTTCCAACGTAGTCATTCACGTTGCGGCGGCGGCTGTCCAGGCGGCGGCGATCGCCGCGACGTGGCGGTGATCGGTGCCACAGCAGCCACCCACGACCTGTAGCCCGGGCAGCGCGGCGCGTAGTGCGACGTATCTGGCGGCCAGGTCGTCCGGGTCGCCGGCGTCGAGCGCGACCATCTCGTCGAGTTCGGCATGGCTGAGCTGTGACGCGTTGGCCCGCAGGCCCCCGATCCGGGCCCCCCATGGTGCGGTGCCGTCGAGTACATGGTCGAAGTGTGCGGGGTGGGCACAGTTGATCATGTAGTGCGTGGGATACGCGGACGTCGCCGCGTCCGTGGCGTCGATCGCTTCGGCGAGCGACATGCCCGACGGGAGCCGTCCGTCGGTCTCCACCGTGAACGACACGATCACCGGTAGCCCGGCGGCGTCGGCGGCGCGGGCGATGCCCGCTGCTTCCTCGATGTAGCCCATGGTCAGCGCGGTCACCACGTCGACGCCGGCAGCCGCCATGCAGCCGATCTGGAACGAGTGGTAGTCGGCGGCAGCGTCGATGTCCATCATCGAGTCGATCCGGTATCCGTCACCGCGTGGGCCGACGGTGCCACCGATCAGGAACGGCTGATCGCCCGTCCAGGACCCGCGAACCTCCTCCACCGCAGCGACCGATTCCGAGATCAACTCGGCCAGCGCAGCGCGGTCGTGGCCGAGCGTGGCTGCCCAGTCCGGGTTGGCGCGCCATGTTGGTGCCTCCAACACCACGGCGGCGTCGATCGATCGGGCGATCTCCGCGTAGTACCCGTAGTACTCGACCAGCAACGCCCGGCCTTCAGGGGTGGCCGCGAGCGGATAGGCGGCGAACGAGGGCAGGTCGATGCCATGATCGAAGACCAACCAAGTCTCCAATCCCGCGTCGGTCACGACGACTACGTCGGAGGCCGGCCACGGGGTGCGTTGATGTTGCGTGTTCATGCGGCCGATCGAACCATGAGGAGGCTTCGGTTGCTGGGGGACTGCCTGAGGATCGTCTGAGGATCAGGATCGGTGGCGGTCGACGAGGTCGGCCGCAACCTGCACTGCCTGAGGGAGATCGAGCAGTTGGCCCTCCCCTGTCCACACCGCAAAGTGAGCCGCCCCCACTCGCTGCTCGACAGCGGCGAGCGTCGTCGACAACCGCGCGGTCTCAACGCCATAACTGGGCCGCAAATGATCGCCCGACGTGGAGGCTGCCAAGACTGTCGCGCCGTGGTCATCACCCATGGCGACGAGCAGTTCGACGAGGCTCCGGAGGGTGACGACGGCGTGGACGTAGTTGCCGTGCCGGGCATACTCGTGCAGGCAGGTGGCGTACTCGTCGAGAGCTTCGCCGAAGTCGCCGGCGCGAGCGTGCTCCGTCGCCAATGACACCCTCGCCACCGATGTCACGAACGGATTCCCGATAGTTCGCCCCATCTCGACCGCCACGGTGTAAGCCGAGGTTGCCGCAGAGTCTCCGGCGACGCTCAGGGCTTCACCTTGCGCATACATGACCCACGCTCGGTCCGACGGGGACAACCATTCGAGGTCGAGCCCACTGATGCGCGCCAGTGCGCCGCCCGCGTGGTTGTCGAACGCGAGTGCCAGCGCCGCGTCGACCACGGCGATCGCGACCGCGTGGGGGTCGTCGAGCTCCTCTCCTAGCCGCTGCAGTTCGTCGGTGATTCCGGCAACCTCGGAAAGATGACCCTCGTAGATCGCAACGTCGGCCAAGATCTCCCACGCCGCAGCCCGCACGCGCCGGTCGACAGCCGTCGACAATGAGGTGACGGCGACATGCGCTGCGGAGAGGTGGCCGCGATTCGCATCCGCACCAGCAACAACGATGCGGGCACCCAATAGCGCGTTGGCGTCAGCATCGGGGTTCTGCGCCAGCAGTAGGCGGCTCCACTCCGCCGGCTCGTTCCAGAACGTCGAGTAGGCGGCAAGGTGTAGGGCCCCACTGAGCGCTGCGGCCAACTCCGGCTGGTGTCCCCGGGCCCAGCGGTGCGCCGCTCGCACCTCGGCAGCGATGGCGTCGAGTCGTCGTCGGCCATCGACCTCGGCGGGGGTGCGAATCTGGCGGTCGATCATCCTGGTCGCTTCGGTGAAATGCTCGGCGTGACGCCGGCGCACCTCGTTGGCGGTGCCGGACTCCTCCAGCCAACGTGCGGCGACCGCCCGCACCGTAGCGAGCATCCGATATCGGGTCGCCGACCCGTCGACATCGGCGACCAGCAGCGACCGCTCTGCGAGAGCGGCGAGGTCGTAGATCACCGTCGGGCGGCCGGCACCGACAACAACAGCCGCGTCAGTCGCGGTCACGGCTCCCGCGAACACGGCGAATTCGGTGAAGGTGCTGCGCAGATTCGTGTCGAGAAGCTCGGCGGACCAGGCCACTAGCGAGTCGAGCGAGCGGTGGCGACGTACCGGCGACCGATGTGTCACCGGCATCGGCATCCCAACGACAATGGCGCGTTCAAGCTCATCGAAGGTCATCGAACCGAGTCGGGCGGCCGCCATCTCGATCGTCAGCGGCAACTGGTCGAGCCCGGCCAGCAGCGTCGCAACCCGCTCTCGGCCGACCTCGCCGAGATCGAACGATGGACGAACAGCACTCGCCCGAAACGTGAAGAGCTCGAGCGCTTGCTCCGAGCTGAGGGGATGGACGCCGACTACCTGCTCCACACTGAGACCGAGCCGAACCTGACTCGTCGCGAAAGCGCTCACCCTCACACCGCCAACCCTCATCGCGCGGTCAACCACGCTCGCCACGTCGTCGATGACGTGCTCACAATTATCGAGCACCAGCAAGACATCGAGCTCAGCGATCGACCGGATCGCACGCTCGGGCCGGTCGCTGTCGAGCACGACATCGAGAGCGCGGGCTACGGCTGGCAAGACGTGCTCGCCATCGTCGAGCGCGGACAACTCCACCACAACGACACCATCGGTGTACGACGGCGCCGCCTGTTCGGCGACCGCTCGGGCCAGCGCCGACTTGCCGACACCACCGGGCCCTGTCAACGTGACCAGGGGCGAACGAGCTAGCGACGCGATCAACGCAGCGATCTCGACATCGCGCCCGATCAACATGGAAACAACCCGAGCGTGCTCCGACGGAACCGCGACCTCGACCTCGGCCACAAAGCGGTAGCCCCGCCCCCGCACATTCTTGATTGTGTGCTGCTGTGCACCATCGTCGCCGACCGCGCGACGAATCTCCTTGATACGCGTCGTCAGGTTCGCCTCGGAGACGAACCGGTGCCCCCACACCCCATCGAGCAACTCAATCTTCGACAAGACCCGATCGCGCTGCGCGATCAAAATCGCCAAGAGATCGAACGCCTGCGGTTCAAGATGAACCGATCGCCCGCCACGAAGCAACTCCCGGCGAGGCACATCGACCTCGACGTCACCGAACCTGACCATCACGAGATTCTTGCAGTTCTCCCCCTCAGGCCCGACCGACTCGACCCTCCCGTGCCGGAACCCGTTCGTCGGTCCCGAGCTTGATCCGGTCAAGCGTCTCACTTGTGAAGTGGGTCAAGATGGCGTTGCCCGCCTGCCTCGGCGGTCCACACGACGATCGAACTCCTCATTCTGGAGCAACTCCGAGGAAGTTCGCATGAGCGTGATGTGCGCCACGAGGCGCCAATCAACCGGGTGGAGCTGAAAGGACTCGAACTCGACACCGGCGGCGTCGAAGGGGCCCCGCCCATCGAATCGGGTCGGGTAGTCGTCCGGGTACTACCCCGGATGCTCAATCACCTGTCGTGACGTGATCATGAGACTCCCCTTCCGGGTGGTGATCCGTGACGTCCCGGGTTCAACGTCAGCGAGATGACAAACCGAACCACCGTGCTTCGACCCCGACGAGAGAACGAGGTCGACCAGGAATCCAGCACGCCGCGTGAGGGCACCGATTGCTTCGGTCACGACGCGAGGTACCGCTTGAGCGCGTCGCGCGCGAGTTCGGAAACGGTCTTGCCCTCGCGCTCGGCTCGCTGGGCCGCCTGCTCGCGAACCTCGGGATCGAGCCGGAACGTAACTCGCGGCGAGTGCTGAGACTCACCCGTCAGCGACGGGCGACCGCGGCCACGGACAGGCCACTGCGACTTCGGCAGGGGCTCCCCCCATTCGGTCGCGTCGTCTTCGATCGTACGAACCAGCTCGTCGACCTTCTCTTCGCCCAGCACCATCCCCGAACGAGTACGTAGGGGTGCCTCGCGTGCCTTGCGTGCCATTGCCGTCACTCCTCTCGCTTGCCCTGTTCGTACGAGCCTCTCAATTTCCCCCGCAGGTCCATCACATGGATCACCAGCAACAGATCTTCGGACACCTCGACGGCACCGACCTCGAGCGCTCGACCCGTGTCGTCGTCTCCGAGAAACATCACCACCTCCGATTGATCTGGGCGGGTCTGGCGAACCACCGCATACGCATGCTCAACGACGTACACCGCTCGGGCACGACCAACCCGGTGCTTCCGTGCCGACTTGGTGAACCTGATCTCCGTCATATTGTGGCAGACATAAATCGAGAAGGCAACACAGATCTCACGCCCTCAGCAACGATGCGGCGGCGGCCGCTGCTTCAGCCTGTTGGCCGGGCATGACGTGGCCGTAGGTGTCGAGAGTGAAGCTCACCGACGCATGTCCCAATCTCTCGCTGACGACTTTCACGTTGACTCCGGCCATGAGCAAGTGTGACGCGTGGGTGTGACGGAGATCGTGAAGACGGATCCGCGGAACGCCGGCCGAGGCGACCAGGCGTCCGAATGCTGGCCGACCGCTGGAACACCCTCGATCCACGACGACAGGGCAAGGCCGACGTCGTCGAGCGGAAGGTCGCCACCGTCGGCTTCCCATACCCCGTGCGCTACCGAGTGACAACAGCACAACTCATCGTCATGGCCGTGTACGACCAGCGCCGCCGCCGAGACTTCGGAGTAGACCGACTGCCCTGAGACGGTCCGTCGGCCGGCGTCACCCTTTCAAGACAGAGCGTCTCCATCAGACCCAGGGCGCTTCAATCGGACGCATCCGGACCAGCTGCTCGAAGTCGCCGCCCGGGGCTTCGAGCACCGAGAAGCCCCAGATCCCCCACCGCTCGTGGCACTCGTCGACGGACCGGCGCAACAACTCGTCATCCAGCGTGCACGCGCCGAGGCGCACCACTACCACGTCTGGCGCGGCAAGTTCATCACGAAGCGCAAGCGGCTCGGGCACCACTGTCCCCCACCTATCGACGCACTGCAACCCACCTCAATGCAATGGGCACCGGCGGAGTAGATGGATCGCCGCAACTGCTGCGTTCGCGATTCAGTGACCGCGATGAGCGACCGCTCGGGGCGAGGCTCAGAATAAACTCATTTGGTCTCGATCATCCTCTGGCGCTCCTGATGCCGTTGATGGAGGCGCGTTGGCCGGCGATGACGGGTCGTTCGCAATTCGAGGTGTCCAAGCCCGAACCTTGGCCGACGCGTCGGACCGAGCGCGGGTCAGTGCAGCGTCGACCCCCTCGAGCATCTCCAGGGCGTGCAGCGCGGCGAGTCTCACGATGCCCGAGCCAGATGCCAGGCCGAGTGCGATAGCGGCCGGCTGCTCCACGGTCGGAATGTGGCTCGCTGCATCCATGACCCCGGCCGCAACTGCGGCACCATCGCGAGACGGCAGCGCCTCGGCGAGTTCGAGCAACTCCCGCCAGAGCAGAGGAGATCCTTGCATCAGGTGCCGAGCGGCCCAGCGCCGCAGCGGAGGCCACAGCGGACGGCAGACGATCGACGTCGTGCTGCCCTCCGGCATGCCGACGTCTGGAGCGATGCGTCCCCCAGATGCGTGGCGAGGCGCCGGCAGTTCCACACCGTTGGGATCGGGGCCGAGCATGATTTCGATCTCGAACGTCTCAAGGAGGAACCATTCGGCGAGCTCGTCGATCTGCGGCGCAGCGAGCACCCCCGAGGCGCAGATGTGCTGAATCAAGTGACGACTGGCCTTGCCCCAGCGGTGATCGGTGCACAACAGCGCAGCTGTGACCACCGCGTCCGCACCGTCGTCTCGGTGGAATCGCGTGAACAGGACGAACGGTTCCTCCCAAGCCGACGATGAGCGGATGCCGTGCCACGAAACGAGCACGCCCCACAGCTCGCGTGCCGTCGTTGCACTGTGCAGCTCTTGGAATGTCTCAATCCACGTCGGTGTGATCACGGTGGTGCTCGTCGCTCGACATGCAACCATCGTGCCACCGTCAACACCGCGACACGAGTGTTCGACGGCTGGTGTCACCGTCGGGAAGGGACGTCGAAGCCCAGCGCCGTGTAGGTCGCGAGGCGTTTGCTGTGCATCTTGCGGGACACGGGGCCGGGGTCGAGGTAGTCGTGGACCTCACGTCGGTATTTGTGTCGTTGGTGCGCAGGATCCGTCCGATGTATTGCACGACCCTGCCCTTGAACGCGAGCGGGAACGCGAGGAACAGGGTGTCGAGGCTGGGGCTGTCGAACCCTTCGCCGGGGTAGGAGCCGGTCGCGAGGAGCAGCTGCCCGGTCGGCGCCGGGTCAGCGTTGAGCTGATCGATCACCGCTGCCCGTGCCTTCTTCCCGAGGCCGATCTCGTTGCGGACCGGGCCGCGTTGCATGGTGATGATCGCCTCAAGCCCCGTCAAGATATATGGCTGTCCATAAAGGCCAAAGGTTCACGCCCGATCTTTGTCCACGCCAGATATGACCTGGTCAGACATGATTTCTTGGCGCCCCCGGTAGGATTCGAACCTACGACACACGGTTTAGGTATGAGCGCGAGCACCTCTCGTTGAGTCACTTCTGGTCGCATCCAACCTGCTCACCTCCACTTTTCATCTCATCTGGTCTCATCCAACATCATGCAGTAGCGCGCCGTAGATGGACAAGTGGATGGACAACGTTCGCGGCCCAGTGCGTCGACGGTTCGGGCGCGTGGCGACAGGCTCGAACGGGTTGTGACCGTGGGTCTGCTAAACCGCAGGTCACCCGAAGATGCGGGGGTCGGCCGGACAGTGCCGCGCGAGCCGGCCAGCGACCTTCAGCAGTCGGGCAGGACCGTCGCGACCACTCGTTGGAGGGCGCCGAGCGGCGTGTAGCCGTCGTCCTTCGAGACCGGACCGACGATCGTGTTGGCGAGCCACACCGACAGCTCGAGGAGATCCGTCGGGTCCCAGCGGCCGGTGGTGATCGTGTGCTCGGCCATGAACCTGAACTCGTTCATCACACCGAGGACCTGACGACTCGCCGTCTTCGCCAGCACGACCGAGCCCATCTCAGTCATCTCGGCTTCCACGAAACGGGGATCGATTCCGAGCGCCGCAAGCACCGCCGCCATCGCCGTCGGGAATCGGGCGATCACGCCAGATGCGGGAGCGAGCGGCATCAGCACCGCTACGAAGGTCGGGGCGTTGACGAACAGCGCGACCTGCGGCCGCCAGAACAACACGTTCGCATACCAATCCCCGAGCACCGTCGACCGCGACGGCGGATCGGCCACCGGGCGGCCGACGCGATCCAAGAACTTCGTCGTGCCCCGAACCGTGAACACGACTACTCCGCAGCCAACGCCGCTTCGAGCGCCGTGCACGCCTCGTCGAGCAACTGCACGCGACGGCGATTGGCCTCGGCATTCGCCTCGGATGCGACATACTCCACCAGCTCCTCGAACGCACCCGTCCGGCCCGTCAGGACGACCACGGCAGCGCTGCCTTCCGCGCGTGCGACCAGCAGCTCGCAGGCATCGTCCAGCAGCAACACGCCCCGGATCTCCTCGAACAGCTCACGCGCAATGAGCAGCGTGACTTCGTCACCCTCTGCGTAGCTGTCATCGAGACCTGACACGTCGACAGGTGATCCCTCCCAGCCGCTGATCACGCCCTCATCACCGCACGCGTCACAGCTCCACGCGATCTCGCCGTTCGTGCGGCGGAAGACCATCACGGACCCTTCGCACGGTCGACGACCCGGCCGACGCATGCAACCGACCGCCGACCTCGCTCCACTGCCTGGCGGGCGGGCGCTCGCGGCCCGCACGATCGCCCCAAGTTGCAGACCGAGTCGCTTCGCTGGCGCCGGCGCATCGTCCGGCATGTCGAGGAAATGGCGGAGATCGCTCACGAACACGACGCCACGGTAGTGCGCTCCGGCTCCGCCAGGGTCCGGTCACGGGTTGGGGATGCCTTCCAACGGCGGCCCCGGTGCGCGCCATCCGCAGTGTGCGTGTTGCACTATTTGTAGTATACAATCAGCACCAAATGTAGTGTCCATCGAAACGTTTGGGATAGAGTCAGGGTCGTGACCACCGCTGTCGACTTCTTGGGCACCTACGTGCGGCGCGTCATCGACGACGAGATCGACGACCTGTTCGCGCAGCTACCCGCACTGTTGCTCGATGGCCCCAAGGGTGTCGGCAAGACGGCCACTGCGACGCAGCGGTGCCGATCGGTCCGTCGACTCGACGTTGCATCCGAACGCGAAGTCGTCGAGGCCGACCCTGCGATCATCGGGAGAGACCCGACACCGTTGCTGATCGACGAGTGGCAGCGCGTCCCGGCCGTGTTCGACGCTGTGCGTCGACTCGTCGATGATGACCCGACCGAGGGCCGCTTCCTGCTCACCGGTTCGGCTTCGACAGCCCAGACACACTCCGGGGCCGGACGCATCACCACGTTGCGGATGCGGCCACTCTGCTTGCACGAGCGTCGCCCGGCTCAACAGGGCGTGTCCTTTCGCGAACTGCTCGCCGGGCATGCTGCGATCGAAGGCCGCACCGATCTCACGCTCGCCGACTACGCCGAGGAGATCGTCGCCAGCGGATTCCCTGCGATGCGTCACCTCAGCGGCCGACCGCGGGACCGGCAACTCGACAGCTACATCGAACGGATCGTCGACCACGACCTCCCCGAAGCCGGCTTCAACGTCCGCCGGCCAGCCACCGTCCTCGCGTGGCTACGCGCCTACGCCGCGGCCACCGCCACCACAACCTCGTGGGACAAGATCCGCGATGCAGCGACCAGCGGCGTCGACGACAAACCCGCCAGAACGACCACTCAGCCCTACATCGAGCTGCTCACCGCACTCCGGATCCTCGACCCGGTTCCTGCCTGGATCCCGTCGAACAACCATCTCAACGCGCTCGTCGGGGCGCCGAAGCATCACCTTGCCGACCCGGCGCTCGCTGCTCGGCTGGTCAGGGCGAGCGCGTCCCAACTGCTGACCGGTGCGAGCCCGTCCACGTCGATCCCCCGAGACGGAGCCTTTCTGGGAGGGCTGTTCGAATCGCTGGCTGCTTTGTCGGTCCGCACGCTTGCGCAGAGCTGCGACGCCCGCGTCTCGCATCTGCGAACCAAGGGTGGGCGGCACGAAGTCGACTTCGTTATCGAGGGAAACGATGGCGTCGTCGCCGTCGAGGTCAAGCTGTCGGCGGCGGTCAACGACACGCACGTCTCGCACCTGCACTGGCTTCGCCACGAGCTCGGCGACGACTGCGTCGACGTCGTCGTGCTCAACACCGGCCCCGAGGCCTACCGACGTGCGGACGGGGTCGCTGTCGTTCCGCTCGCGCTGCTCCTCCCTTAG
>JANPOJ010000345.1:0-24892 GCA_031427935.1 Ilumatobacteraceae bacterium
CCACGTTGAAACTCGTACCGGGCTGCAGGCGCCGGTCCCACCACACGTCGAATCCGTGGCTCACGAGGTCCGAGGCGATCATGCCGACGACCGCCTCGTCATCGTGCGCATAGCTCACGAACACATGGCCCATGCCAATCGACCCTAGCTTTCAGCGCTGCTGGTGACCACACCATGCCGAACACGTCGAGGGCGTGATCTGTGTGCGGCAGGTACACGGCGCTGACGGGCTCGCTGGCGAGTTCGCGTAACTCTTGCAGCCGGCGTGTGTCAGCGACGGGCGCCATCTCGTCCAGTCGGCCATGAACCAGCAGGGTACGCGGACCATGGAATGGACGTGGTTGATCGCCGAGAGCTGTGCGTACCGATCCGGAACTTCAGATGGCCTTCCGCCAACGAGCCAGTCGCACCGCCCGGCCACCGTCATGCGCTGAAGGCGGAGACGGCCGGCCTCCGCCCCAAACCGTCGCAAGACCCATCCAGGGGCCGGCGCGTCCCAGTCGGGTTGCGACCCATCGTTCGATGTGAGGCGCACCCTCCGGATCAAAGATCGCAGCCACGTAGCGATCCGGCCGAACGAGCAGCGCCTTCCCCTTCAAACGCGCGAACTCGGCTAGAAAGCCGGAGGCCATCATCGAATACGACTCGCTCGTCGACCACGGCAGCCTGTCGGCGAGCAGCAGCGATCGCACCGTGCCTGCGACTGTTGCCGCGAGGTGCCCGGTGCTCTCACCAGCGGTCACATTTCCGCGGCAACCGCAGGGCAAATCGGGGGAGCGCGCCGTTTGCGTAGGAACGGTTTCGGGTAAGAGGGCGGAGTGCTATACGGCGCCCCCGACGAGGAGAACGTGATGAACGACCCGATGACCATTCTGAAGAAGGATCACGCTGACGTACGCCACGGGGCAGACGTGGAGCACGGACTCGCCCGCGAAGGCATCGTCACGATGAACAAGATGGTCGACGAGCCCGGGTTCGGCGCCACCGCCGAATCACTGCTTGGTGGGATCTTGCACCATGTTCGTGAAGAAGAGACCGAGATCCTTCCGGCCTTGAAGGCCAAGCTGTCCACCACTGAGTGGGCAGCACTGGGCGACGAGGTCGCTGCCGCCCGTACCGCCGGCGCCGTACCCGCCACTCCTGCTGCACGCTGATCCGCCCTCCTGCCGCCGACTCGACCCGAGGTCGGCCAGGCGGCAGAAGGCCGACCCCTGGCATCGACGCACGCTGACATGACGCCTGAACGCGAGTCGACCGACAACACCATTCATCCACCGGACCGATCGGCGACTGGAATTCCGGCCATCGCCAACACCGATCAACCGGACCATCACGAAGATGGGCGTACGTCGAACGGTGAAGGCATTGTCGGTG
This sequence comes from Ilumatobacteraceae bacterium, assembly GCA_031427935.1. Taxonomy (GTDB): domain Bacteria; phylum Actinomycetota; class Acidimicrobiia; order Acidimicrobiales; family Ilumatobacteraceae; genus JAENVT01. The sequence continues at coordinate 1,375 of JANPOJ010000345.1, forward strand.
ATCAACCAACCGGGCGGGTTCGATTGCCCTGGCTGCGGGTGGCCCGAACCTCCCCCGGGCGAACGGCACCGGGTCGAGTTCTGCGAGAGCGGCGCCAAAGCAGTCGCCGAGGAAGCAACAACCGCACGTATCGACCGTGAGTTCTTCGCCCGCCACTCGATTGCCAACCTACGTGCTCGATCCGACTTCTGGTTAGGGGAGGCCGGCCGGCTGACGTCACCGATGATCAAACGTCCAGGAGGTACGCACTACGAATCCATCGAATGGGAGGCGGCCTCGCTGGCGAGGCAGACTTCTTCGGTGCCTCGCAGGACTGTGCCGCGTGTCGCCACTGCGGAGGCGGATGTTGATATTGATCCGGATCTTGTGAGCGGTGTTGCGTCGTGGTTCGTTCGCAACGGCCGTGTGGCGCCGGGGTTGGTGGTGGATGTCGACGGTCGCGCTCGTTCGTGGTGGTGGCCGCTGCCCACGGCGGGCGACCGGGCACTGATCGCCACGCTCGTATCGGCGGCGAACGACGTCGACGCGCATCGGCGTGCGGCCGAACGGTTGGCGTGTGAGGTGGATCGGCAGGCACGCGTGCGCCTGCTCGAGGCGAACGTCGACCTCGTCGGTCGTGCTGCTGGGCGCCGCTCGGTGCCCGAGTTGTGGCTGCGCTCGCTCACCGAGCTCGACCCGTGGCTGCCGCCGATCGCCGACCTGGCAAAGGTCGAGGCCCTTGCGGCGGCGACCGCCGAGTGGGTGCGCGGCGCGCTCGCCGGCATCGGCACAGTCAGCGTGCGGGTACGGATCGTCGAGCCCGGTGAGCCGGGCGACTCGTGGGCAATCGAGGTGCTCGTCGTCGACGTCGACGAGCCGAGCCTGGTGGTGTCGTTGACCGAAGCGCTCGGCCCGACGTCACCGTTCTCCGTCGGCGCGCCCGAAGCAATCCTCGCTGCGCTCGGCCGGGCGGTGCGCGTCGCTCCTGAGCTCGCACCGGTGCTCGACCGGGCCGACCCGGGCGCCTCGCCGATTGACGATGCGCAGCTCGTGACGCTGCTCTGCGAGCGGATTGGCCCGCTCGCCGGCGTGGGTGTGTCGGTGCTCGTACCGTCGTGGTGGACGAACCGCAAACGGCTCGGCGTGCGCGCCAAGGCCACAAAGGATGCCGGTGCCGTCACAGCGTCGGGGTTCGGGTTTGATGACATCGTGCAGTTCCGGTGGGAGGCGGCACTTGGTGACGAGCGCCTCACCAATGCCGACCTTGCTGCGCTCGAGCGAGCAGCGGCGGCGAAGCTGTCGCTGGTTCAAGTCCGTGGCCAGTGGGTGGAGATCCGCGCCGACGAGATCGCTGCGTTGCTGCTGGCGGCGGGCAGCAGCGGCGAGGCGACGGTCGGTGACATCGTGCGAACCGGTCTCGGGATGCCGTCGATCGCTGCGCCTGGTGGTGCGCACGTGGTCGGTGCCACGGCGACCGGTCGCCTCGGTGAGCTGCTCAGCGGAGCCTTGGGCGATCGGGTCGCATCGGTGGAAGCGCCCGATGGTTTCGCCGGCACGCTTCGTCCGTACCAGGCGCGCGGGGTCGGCTGGTTACGGTTCCTCGGTCAGATCGGCCTCGGAGCATGCCTTGCCGACGACATGGGCCTGGGCAAGACCGCTCAGCTCATCGCGACCGTGCTCGCCGATCGCGTCGACGAACCGACACTGGTCGTGTGCCCCACCTCGGTGCTCGGCAACTGGGAACGAGAGCTCGGCAGGTTCGCGCCGGAACTCAGGGTGCTCGTGCACCATGGCACGGAGCGGGCCCGGAAACCGAAGCCCTTTGCCAAAGCGTGCGCAGTCCATGACGTCGTGCTCACCTCCTATGGGTTGCTCGCACGCGACATCGAGGTGATCGAGAGCATCGCATGGGGTCGGATCGCGCTCGACGAGGCGCAACAGGTGAAGAACCCGCTCACTTCGCAGGCCAAGGCGGTGCTGCGGGTGCGGGCGTGCAGGCGCATCGCGATGACCGGTACTCCGGTGGAGAACCGACTCAGCGACCTGTGGGCGATCATGCAGGCGGTCAACCCTGGCCTGTTGGGATCGATGACGTCGTTCAAGCAGCGATTCGCGATCCCGATCGAACGAGAAGGCGACGACGCTGCCGCAGCTCGCTTGCAACGGTTGACCGGGCCGTTCGTGTTGCGCCGGGTGAAGACCGACCGCAGCATCATCGACGACCTCCCCGACAAGGTCGAGATCACCGAGCATTGCCCGCTCACCCGCGAGCAGGCGTCGCTGTACCAGGCCGTGGTCGATGATCTGTTGCTGAAGGCCGCCGAAGCCGAGGGTCAGGAGCGCCGCGGACTGGTCCTCGCCGGCATCATGAAGCTCAAGCAGGTTTGCAATCATCCGGCTCACTTCCTGAAGGACCGCAGCGCGCTGCACGGCAGGTCGGGCAAGCTCGTCCGCGTCGAGGAGCTCCTCGAGGAGTTGCTCGCGGCGGGCGACAAGGCGTTGTGCTTCACGCAGTTCACCGAGTGGGGTGAGCAACTCGCTCCCTATCTCGGGCGCCGCTTCGGCGTGCCGGTGCTGTGGTTGCACGGTGGCACCAGCCGCGAGCGGCGCGACGAGCTGGTCGCTGAGTTCCAGTCGGTGCCTGGGCCGGCGCTGTTCCTGCTGTCGTTGAAGGCGGGTGGTACCGGCCTCAACCTGACGGCGGCGTCGCACGTGGTGCACCTCGATCGGTGGTGGAACCCGGCGGTCGAGGACCAGGCCACCGACCGCGCGTTCCGTATCGGCCAGCAGCGCAACGTGCTGGTGCACAAGCTCGTCAGCACCGGCACGGTGGAGGAGCGGATCGATGCGATGATCGCCGCCAAGCGCGCGCTCGCCGGCAAGGTCGTCGGCACGCGTGAGACGTGGATCACCGAACTGTCGAACGACGAGCTGCGTGACCTGCTCGCCTACGACGCGTCGAGCGAGGAGGACTGATATGGCAACCCGGCGACGAGCGTGGGATGACCCCTGGCGAACGTATCCGGCCTCGAAACCGCGCCCGACCGACAGCGGCATCGCGACGCGCAAGCAGCGCGGCGCGATGGCGGACACCTGGTGGTCGAGACGCCTCGTCGAACTGCTCGATTCCTACGGGCTCGGCACGCGGATGCAGCGCGGCCGCCGCTACGCGCGCCAAGGGCAACTGGTTTCGTTCGATGTACAGCCCGGCCTCGTGATCGCGCAGGTACAAGGCTCACGGCGCACGCCGTACGTTGCCAATGTCGTGTTCACTCCGCTCACCGAGCCACAGTGGGCAGCCGTGCAGAGCGAGATCGAATCGACATTGCAGTTCGCGTCGCGCCTGCTCGCAGGTGACGTTCCTGCCGAGCTCGAAGCGGTCTTCGACTGCGCCGGCGTGCCGCTGCTGCCGCGCCGCTGGAACGACCTGCGCGCTTCGTGCTCGTGCCCTGACTGGGAGAACCCGTGTAAGCACATCGCCGCCGTGCTGTATGTGCTCGCCGATCGCCTCGACGACGATCCGTGGCTCCTGCTCTTGTGGCGCGGCCGCACACGCGACGAGCTCCTCGCCCACCTTGGTGCTGGCGCCGACGCCCGCGCTGAGGTCGCACCCTGGTGGCCCCTTGTCCCCGGCGCGGCGCTCCCCGCCGGCGCCGGGCTCGGCGATGCGTGGCTCGACGTCGATCCCTTCTCAGCACTCAACCGTCTCGGCCCCCTCGACGTCGAGGTGCGCAGCCGCCCGGTCACCGATCTTTTCGCGCCTCCGTACGAGACGCTCGTGCGAGGCGGTTGAAACCACAAGGTGCGAGACACCGACCGCTGTCGCGGACTGCTTGTCTCCGAGCTCGTAGCGCGAGCAGACTTGCTGACGCTGACTGGGTCTGATGGAAACTTGATTGTTCGTGCCCGGTCGGCCCGTTGGTCAGATCCGACGTTGCCTCGCCCGTCAGCGTTTGTCGCAACCGAAGTAAGCGTTTCACGCATCTCAATCCAGCAGTTCGCGGGCAGTGTCGGGGTGTGATCCAGCGCCATCTCTTGCGTATCGCCGAGGAATCACTGCGTGGGTTCCGGGTGACGGTGATCAATGGTCCGCGGCAGTCGGGCAAGACGACCTTGGCAATGGGGACTGAGTATCGCGGCATGGGAAGCCACATGTGTCGACCTTTCGTTCGCGCGGCTGAACGGGGCTCGATCCGGTGCGTCGTCCCAGTTGCTAGCGCCGCGGAATGGTGCAGTCGTGTGAACCGCTCAGGGTGGTTTGCGCGACTGTGTTGGTGTGAGTGCAGATCTGGGGTCGTGGAGCGATGCGGAGTTGGTTGCCGCGATCGCCGGCGGTGACCGGGTGGCGTTGCGCCAGTTGTATGTGCGGCATGAGCCGTGGTTGACGTTGAGGCTTCGGCATCGTTGTGCGGATTCTGATGTGGTTGCCGAGGCGGTGCAGGACACGTTCGTGGCGGTGTGGCGGGGTGCTGACCGGTGGAACGGGGCGGGTGAGCCAGCGGCGTGGATCTGGGGGATCGCAATTCGCCGCCTGATCGGCGTGTTGCGGCACCGGTCGCGTTGGTCGCCGGTGTCCAGTCGGGTTTCGGATGCTGCGACGTTGACGACCGCGGAGGATTTGGTGTTGTTCGGTGTCGCTCACGGGGATCTTGCCGGTGCGATTGATCGGTTGCCGATCGAGCTGCGTGCTGTGGTGCAGGCGACTGTCCTCGATGGCCTGACGACCCGCGAAGCAGCTCACTTGCTGGGTATCCCTGTCGGCACGGTGAAGACACGAATGATGCGTGCTCGCATCCAACTTCGAGGAGCGTTGACGTGACCGAGACCCATATCGATGAAGGCCTGTTGATCGGCTACTGCGAATTGTCGGTCACCGCGGCGACAGCGGCGGCGATCGAGGCGCACCTGATGTCGTGTGCCGGTTGTCGTGCCGGTCTCGCTGCCGTGACGGTGGGTGCGGGTGGTCGCCGAGAAGAGTCGTCGGCGATGTGGGACGCAATTCTCGAGCGCGTGGATCGGCCGGCGCGTTCGGTCATGGAGCGAATGCTCGGGGCGGTCGGGGTACGGGCGGATGTTGCTCGGTTGCTCGTGACGACACCGGCGTTGCGTGCTGCCTGGTTGGCGGCGGTGACGCTGGTGGCAGCGTTCGCGGTTGCTGCCGCGAACTTCGATGGGGGCGATCCGTGGCCGCTGCTGGTGATCGCCCCACTGTTGCCTCTGGCTGGTGTTGCGACTGCGTATGGTCCGGCGTTGGACCCGACGTATGAGATTGCCGTGGCAGCACCGATGAGCGCGTTGCGGCTGGCACTGTGGCGCACGCTCGCTGTCGTCGCGACCACCTTGCCGGTGTTGCTGGTCGCTACGGTCGCCGCGCCCGGTGCCGACTGGGCGGTGTTCGGTTGGGTGGTCCCGTCGTTCGCGTTGATTTCGGTGACGTTGGCGTTGTCGACGTGGATACCGCCGGAGTGGGCGGGAGTCGTCGTTGGCCTCGGGTGGCTGATCGCGGTGGTGGTATTGCTCGACCGCGACGGGGCGGGAGATTTTGTGGTCCGGTCGTTGGTCTTCCGGTTGCCGGGGCAGTCCGTCGCCGCTGTGTTGGCAATGGCCGGCGTCGCGATGGTTGCGGTGAGGTCGAGCGGTTTTGATCAGTTGAGCGCCAGTAGGAGAGCAGGATGACGATGAACGGTCCCACGAAGACGACGTCTGGTGTGATGCTCGAGGGTGTCACCAAACGGTACGGGCGAACGATCGCGGTGAATGATGTTTCCCTGTCGATCGGGATCGGGATCACCGGGCTGCTCGGCCCGAACGGTGCCGGCAAGACCACGCTGCTACGCGTGATGGCAACGGTGTTGTCGCCTGACAGCGGCAACGTCGAGTTGCTGGGCCGCTCGACTGCAAACGCCCAGGATCGTGAGGCGATCCGTGGCCGGCTCGGATATGTGCCGCAAGAACCGGGCTTCCATCGACAGTTCTCTGCGTTTGATTTCGTCGACTACGTGGCGGTGTTGAAGCTGATCACGGATCGCCGTGCCCGCCACGACGAGGTTCGACGAGTGCTCGACGTCGTCGGTTTGACCTCGGTGATGCACAAACGCATCCGGCAGTTGTCAGGCGGGATGCGTCGCCGCGTCGCGATCGCGCAAGCGTTGCTCGGCTCACCTGATCTGTTGGTGCTGGATGAACCAACGGCCGGTCTCGATCCCGAACAACGGCTCCGCTTCCGTGAGCTGTTGTCCACTGCCGCGCAAGGTTCGACGGTGGTGTTGTCGACGCATCAAACCGAAGACGTGGCCGCGTTGTGCCAGCGAGTCGTCGTGATGCATGGCGGCATCGTGCACTATGACGGCACACCCTCTGGATTGGCTGCGCTGGCGGTTGACCGGGTGTGGCTCGCGGAAGCCCGTGACTCTTCGGCGCAGTTGGCGTGGATGACCGGCGACGGCCTGGTCCGCCATGTCGGTGAGCCACCTACGGGGGCACGTCTGGACGAACCGCGCGTCGAGGACGGGTATCTGCTTCTCGTGGGGGCGTCGGTGTTGCAGGAGTCGTCGTGGAAGTGATCGTCCTCGGGGCGGTCGTGTTCGGGTTGGCGTACGCGTTCACGCATCGCGGCGGCACTCGGGCCGGCAGCGACGACTGGCAGCCCGGTCACACCGCAGCGGCAACGGGCCAACGGCACGTCGCCTTTGGGACTCAACGCTCCGCGGGCGTACAACTGGCCCGGATCGAAGGCCGCCAACTGCTGCGCAACGAGGTCTTCATCGTCGCAGTCGCGATGTCGATTGCGATCCTCGTGGTCTTCGGAGTGATCTGGGCATCGGATAACCTCGGCGCGCGGAACTCGTGGCGGTACTGGCTCGCTCTGCTGCCGGTCTTCACGCTTCCGTTCGCAGGCATGACCTTGGTCGCAGCGAACCTCGCCGCGCTACGCAGTCGCCGCGACGGGACGGAGGAACTGTTCAGCTCACTCCCGGCCACCGACGCGACGCGTGTCGTCGGGCACCTCGGTTCCGGCTGGATGGCCGTCGTCGGGCAGGCCATCTTCGTCCTCGGCTTCTTCCTGAATGGCTGGTTCGTCACCGACCACTTCGGTGCGATCGACACGGCGAGCATCGGCGACATTGCGGTCAGCTTCATGTTGGTGGCGTGCGCCGTGGCGCTCGCGGTTGCGCTGGCACGATGGCTACCCCATCCCCTCGTTGCGCTCGCAGCACTCGTTGCGTTGGGGATCGGCGGCTCGGCGCTCGGTGGGATCGGTGGCCACCATTGGAGCCTCACCCGGCAACTGTCGATCTGGCCTCGTTACCCCGACCACGACTGGGCCTTCGCGGTGCGGCCCAACTGGTGGCACGCCGCCTATCTCCTCGCGCTCGCGATGGTCGTGGCCGTCGTCGCCGTCGCTCGACAACGCCGAGACCGTCCAATTGCAATCCTCGCAGCGGTCGCAGTCACGCTTGCCGTTGTCACTGGCTTCGTTCAAACCCGTCCGATGACCGACAGCGACGCCGATCGAATCGCCTCGATGATCGCCGACCCCGTCAGGCACTCCACGTGCCACACCACCGACGGGCTGACCCTGTGCGCCTATCAGGACTATGCCGACATCACGAGCGTCTGGGCGAATGGGCTCATCGCGCCGTTTGCCGCGGTGCCCTCGGTGCGTCAAGCCGACGGGTTCACCGTCGTCTGGCGCGAACCCCGTCTCGACCGTCTCGACCCAGCCGTCCAAGAACGCATCGATACCGATGCGCTCACCGCTCGATGGGATCGGGATCCGGCGACGTGGAACGGCGTGGCGGTCGTCGGGACCGACTCGGAACCTGTCAACCGGCTCGCTCTCGGCTTGTGGTCCGTCGGCCTCCCGCTCGTCGCGTCGGAGGACTCCCCATGTTCGGTAAGCGGCCAGGCAAGGGGTGTCGTGGCACTGTGGATCGCCGCGCAAGGCAAGAGCGCCGACGCCGCAACGAGCTTCGTCTCCGGATCGTGGAGCGGGATCAACAACTCCGACAGCGGGTTCGACATCCCGCCAGGGTGGATCGATGGATACGTCTGGAACGGTGACGAAATCCCGCCTGTGCTGTGGTCGAAAGGCGATATAGGGGCCGCACGGGCACTCGTCGGCATCGATGCACTGACCGTGCGCGACGTCGTGTGGGCCGATTGGGCGCATTGGACCGACCCGACGACCAGCACCGACCAGTTGCTCGCGAGCCTCAGCCTTGAGCCGGTCGGCCCATCCACACCCCCACCCGCCGGAACCGTGGCATGCCAGTAGCCGGCACCGAACCGGTCACGGTTCAAGGATCATCCGCCGCATCACTGTGGGTGCGCCGCACCCCAACCCTGCCAACACTCCTCGGCGGGATCGTCGCGGTGTGCGCCATCGCCGTCCAGATCAACAGCGGTCACGCCCTCTCCGAGATCTACGCGTTGGCCCTCGTGACCTCCACCGCAGGTCTCGGATTCTCGATCGACGATCCGGCCGCCGAAACCGTGGCCGCATCGCCGACAACCCTCGCACGACGTCGGCTCCACAGCGTCGCCATCGCCGGCACGATCGCGCTCACCACCTGGATCGCAATCGCTGCAGTCGTCGCCACCTCCGACGTCCAGAACTTCCCGACCTACGACATCGTCATCGAACTCGCAGCACTCGCCGCGCTCGGGCTGGCCACATCGGCACTCGTCCAACGGCGCACAGCCGCACCAGGCGGTCCGACAGCCGCGCTGGTCGTACTCGTCGGACCGCCGTTCATGGCGGCAGTCGTGTTCCGCGACGTCAATGTCTTCCCATCACTCGTTCCCGGCCAAGACCTGCGCGAACGATGGATCTGGGTCGCAGCCATAGCCGTCGCGACGCTTGTGCACACCAGCCGCGACCCGGCCCGCAAACACAGATGACACCACGCGCACACGTCCGGCGGCGGGCGCGACCCTCAGACACGTCGCCCGCTGAACGCAACGAGCCGGAGCAGTGCTGTGGCGTCGAGTGGCGCCTGCGTCTCCGCGGCGAACGTGTCGCCGTCGCGCATCTCGGGTGCGATTGCCTGACGTGCGAACGCATCGACTTCTGCCACAACATCGTCGGGCGGGTTCCATGCTTGCTGGGTGGATATGGCCAGATCCCAGCCATGAATCAGCCCATCGAATGCGACCAGGCGAGCGAACGTCGCCCCGGGCATCGGCCCGAACGGAGTATCGATCGTTCGTTGCAGCGCACCTGGGCTCTGGACAGCACTGAGCAACGCATCCATCGCAAGCTGAAACCTCGCGCCGCAGTCGATGTCGTCTGACGCTGAGGTGCCGATGTCTGTCGGCGGCGCGTCGCCGCGAAATGCCGGAGCGTACGCGGACGCGAGATCGGTCATGTGCCCGAGCACGCCGCGGACTGTGAACGCTACGCACGGTGTGGCACCGTGGAATTGTTCGGGCTGGATGCCCTTGCCGACCTGCTTCAGCATTGGGATGATCACTGCGAGTTGTTCGCTGCCTTCCATGGCACCTCCTGGATCGTTGGGTTGTTCAGCGGCTGGGTCTGGTCAACCGGCCATTGTGGCGAGCATGTGGTTCATGACTTCGGCGTGTTCGACCTGTGGGCTGAACAGGATCACCTCAGCATCGCTCACGACGCGCACGCTGTGCCCGGGCGGCCAATAGAAAAGATCGTCGCCCGAGCAGCGCTCCTCGCGTCCGCCGGTGTACGTGATGACCACCTCACCCGAGATCATGAAACCCCAATGCGGTGCCTGACAGGCGTCGTCATCGAGGCCTTTCAGCAAAGGTGCGATGTCGGTGCCGGCCCCAAGGGAGAAGTACTCGGCGGCCAACGATCCGTAATCGGATGCGTCGCCGAAATTGATCGCCTGTCGCGCGATGGCTCCGGGCACGTCGATCTTGGTCGGGATGTCATCTTTGGAGATTCGCATCGGTCCTCGGTTCTGGGCAGTGGGTGGTCTTGGCAATGCCCAGCCAAGCCCTCGGCCGCTCATTCGTCCAGTTCCAATACTGAACTGTGACAAAGTGGCGCATGAAGACCTACGGCCAGTACTGCCCGATCTCTCGGTCGGCTGAGCTACTCGGTGACCGCTGGACGATCCACATCGTGCGCGACCTGTTGACAGGCACCTCTCGGTTCAACGAGCTCATCAGCGGCAATCCCGGCCTGTCTCGCGCACTCCTGAGCCGACGGCTCCAACAACTGGCCGTCGCCGGCGTCATCGCACACGACGATGACGGCAGCTACCGACTCACAGCATCGGGCCGCGACCTTGAACCCGTAGTGTTCGGCCTCGCGACCTGGGGTGCCCGATGGACCTTCGGCGAACCCGAACCCGATGAGCTCGACCCGGACCTGCTGCTGTGGTGGCTGCACCGTCGCCTCGATCCCACCAAGCTGCCGGGACCTCGGTTCACGATCTCCGTCAACTTCACCGACCACCCCAAGCGGTACTGGATCGTGGTCGACCACGACGCTTCGCTGTGCCTGGCCGATCCACGATTTGAAGTCGACCTCGCTCTGCGCACCGACCGGTCGACGCTGTACCGGACCTACCTCGGACACGTCCCGCTTGCAGAAGCCCACCGCGCCGGCCGAGTCGAGCTTCAAGGCTCCAACGCGTCGATTCGGTCGTTCATCGACGCATTCCAGCCCTCCCCGGTTGCCTCGATCGTGGCCGCTGAGACACCCAAATGACCGCCTCTCCAACCGCAGCAACGATGAATACCTCGGCTCCAGCCCCGCAGTCTGTCGTTCTGAAGCGACGTCGCAGCAGTCTGATCTGCTGCACTCGTTCAGATCGGGGAGCGAGACGTTCGGAGCTTGTCAGAGATCTGGAGCCACCTCGGACAGGCTCCAGAACGGGTCGGTGAGCCCGAGATCGTTCAGGATGGCTTGGTTTTGTTCCCGGGTGCGTGGTTGCCAGTTCGGGTCGATGCGGTCGCCCCACCAGGCGTGGGCGAGTTCGCTAAGTTTCGTCACGCGGATCGTCGTCCCGGCGCTTCTCGTGCCGAGCCACTGGGTGATGTGTTCTTCCGACCGGAAGAGGTTCATCGTTCCTCAAGTGAAGACGATGTCGTCCCACCATCGAATTGCGGGGACGAGGCAATGGAACAGCAGGCTGTCATCGTCGGGTTCCTCGTTGCGCACCTCGATCCTCATTGGTTCGCCGCAATCGGCGCACGATGCCTCGATGCGACTGTCAGTGTGAAGAGCGGCGCCGATGCCGAACGCGTCCCACGCGCAGTTCGCGAACCACCAGCGGTTGACCGCGAAGACTCGGTACGCGGTCGGCACGGCGGAGAACGGGTTGGCCATGCGAATCTCGCGAGTGCCTGCCTGCAGCACCAACGCATGCCCACTGTGCAGTCGTTCCCAGCCAGCCCACACATCGTCGGGGGTCGAGCTGATCGCGACAGCGGTGTCTTCGACTGTTGGCGCGCGTCCCAGTTCGACGAACAGCCGGTAGGTCAGGTTTCGTAGCTCCACATCGCTCTCGTCCACGCCCGAACCGTACAGCGAGCCCGACGGCGGCGGGGACGATGTCGTACCTCGGGCCGTCGTCGGGGACGACCATGCAGTGCACTGAGAATTCGCGCCAGAGCGTGGGCGACAACGTGGCGGGGCGCAGCGAGAGCTACATCCCGTCGACCTGGGGCATGATCTCTTCCTTCAGCCGCTTGAGATCGTCGAGCGTCTTCGCAACCGGTACGTCAGCGAACGGCGGCCAGAGGAGCGGCATCGTCAGCCCGGCCTCCTTGTAGCGCTTCAGGCTGTCGGTGATCTGCGCTGCGGTACCTGCCAGCAGATTGCTGCCCTTGCCTTGGGGTGTCTGATCGGTCTCCGCCTCGGTGATGACGAACCAGATCATGCTGCAGATCTCGAGGTCGTCGATCGAGCGGGAGCTCCCGAGCTCCTCGAGTTCTCGCTGGATGGCGCTGCGCCATTGCTGGAGCTCGTCCGGCGTGTCCTGGATTCCGATCCAGCCCGCCAGGCCGTACTTCGCGATGCGGTTCGCCGAGCGCTTCGGGTCCTTGAGCCCGCTGAAGAAGATCGGGGGGTGCGGCTTCTGCACCGGCTTCGCTCCGAACCCGCATCGGTCGAAGTCGGCGAACTCGCCGTGGTACTCGAAGAGGTCGTTCGTCCAGATGCCCTGCATGATCTCGATCGTCTCGCGCACGTGCTTGTGCCGCTTGGGGTAGATGTGCGAGGCGCTCGCAGCCGCGAACTCCTCGGGCATCCAGCCGGACCCCAGGCCCACGTTGACCCTGCCGTTCGAGAGTTGGTCCACGGTGGCGATCTCCGCAGCGAGGACGCCGGGCGCCCGGTAGGGCGTATCGGTGATGCTCATGCCGATCCGCACCTTCGTCGTCTTCGCGGCGAGCCAGGGGATCAGCGGCCAGCCTTGGAACCACTCACCGCGGGAGGACACCGGCAATGCCTTCGGGAACTCCTCCATCATGCCGAACGAGTACTGGAGCTCCGCGCGATCGGAGGCTTCCGGGACAACGATCCGGTCGAGCGTCCAGACGGAGTCGAAGTCGAGCTCCTCGGCGAGGCTGGTGAGATCCTCGAGCTCCTTGACGATTACCTTGTCGCGGAAGTTTGGCAAGTACAAAGCGAGCTTCATGAGAGACGGCCTCCTCATCGTTCGTCGGTTGGTCCAGACGATAGTCGGCACGGCCTTGGCGATTCTCGCGAACGCGGCCGGAGTCGAGTTTCAGCGCGGCCCACCATCCTCCGCTTCGACACGGAGCTGGTGGCGCAGTTCCCGTTTGAGGACCTTGCCATAGTTGTTGGTCGGCAGGCCGTCGACGAACCGGTAGTCCTTGGGCCGCTTGAACCGGGCGATGTGGTCGAGGCACGTCCGGTCGAGGTCCTCGACCGTCGGCGTAGCGGCGCCGTCGGCGGCCACCACGAAGGCCACCACCGCCTCGCCCCACTCCGTGTCGGGCCGGCCGACGACTGCGACGGCACCGACGCCGGGGTGGCGGAGCAGCGCCTCTTCGACCTCGCGTGGGTAGATGTTCATACCCCCACTGATGATCAGGTCCTTGGACCGGTCCCGCAGCGTTAGGTACCCGTCGGCGTCGAAGCTGCCGAGGTCGCCGGTGTGCAGCCAGCCTCCGCGCAACGCCTCGGTGGTGGCATCGGGTTGGTTCCAGTAGCCGGCCATGACCACGTCGCCCCGGACCACCACCTCGCCGACCTCGCCGACGGGGAGTTCGGCACCGACTTCGTCGACGACGCGGACCTCGACGTCGGTGCGGGGGACGCCGACGCTCTGCATGCGGTCCCGCCACCGGGGATGGTTCCGCTCGGCGTGGTCTGGCTTGGACAGGGCGGTGATCGTCATCGGCGTCTCGCCTTGCCCATAGATCTGGGCCAAGCGGGGGCCGAAAACGGCGAGGGCGTCCTCCAAGTCGGCCAGGTACATCGGTGCGCCGCCGTAGATGATCGTCTTCAGGTGGGAGAGGTCGGCCGCGGCGATGGCCCGGTCGTCGGCCAGCCGCTTCACCATGGTGGGAGCGGCGAAGAACGACATTCCCGGCCAGCGCCGCAGGAGGGCGGCGATCTCGTCGCCGTCGACGCCGCCGGACTGCGGCACGACGCTCACCGCACCCCGTGCCACGTGGGGCAGCCCATAGAGCCCCGAACCGTGAGACAGCGGCGCGGCGTGGAGGATGCAGTCCTGCGGCATCACTGGGTCGATGTCTGCGAAGTAGCTGAGTGACGCCATCAGCAGGTTGCGATGCGTGAGCGTGGCTCCCTTGGGCCGTCCGGTGGTGCCGCTCGTGTAGAACAGCCAGGCCGGGTCCTCCGGCTGCCGGCCGACGAGCGGTGCCGGGGTCGACGCCGTGAGTCGGTCCCACCGCTCACCAGCCACCACCGCCTGCAGCGAAGCGACGGTGCCGACCAGCGACTCGACGTCGCCGGCATGCTCGGCGTCGGTCACGACGACGGCCGACCCGCTGTGTTCGAGGATGTAGGCGATCTCGTCGCGGTGAAGGCGAGCGTTGACCGGCACGGCGACGAGGCCGGCGTGCCAGATGGCGAACAGCGCCTCGAGGTACTCGGGCCGGTTGCGCATCACGATGGCGACCCGGTCACCGGGCGACAGGCCGAAGTCGTGGCGCAGGCCAGCGGCCGCGCCGGCCGTCCGGTCGGCGAACTCGCGCCAGGTGGCGTGGACGCGCTCGCCGTCGGCCAGCGCCGGGTCGTCGGGCCGCCCTCGGCCGTGACGCTCCACCCAGACGGCCAGGTTCATCGAACCGTCCAGGCCTCGAAGGGGACGATCACGTCGTGGACACGCGGTTGCTCAACCACGGCGGGAGCGTAATGCCAGTCTTTCAACGACCTACCATCACACGATGAGGCTTGCCGAGAACGAGGCGCGGGCCCGGCTGGCGGCGTTCGACCACGGGACCCTGTGCACTGTGCACGCCGAGCGGGGCGTCGACGCCGTGCCCGTCACCTACGTGGTGGACGAGGACGGCTACGTGGGCGTGCCCGTCGACCGGGTGAAGCCAAAGGCCTCATCGCGGTTGCAGCGGGAGCGGAACCTGGAGGCGGATCCGCGGGCCACGCTGCTGGTCGAGCACTGGGACCGCGGCGACTGGTCACGGCTCTGGTGGGTGCGGGCCGAGCTGCGCTGGCAGGGCGACGCAGACGCGGGCCTGGCGCCGGCCCTGGCCGCCCGGCTGGCTGGGCGCTACCCGCAGTACCGGGACCAGCCGTTCGATCGCGTGCTGGTGCTGCGCATCGTCGGCGTGGCCGGCTGGGCCGCCAGCACCAGCTGATCCTGGGCCGTCCGCGGCGATCGACCTGCTCGGCAGTTCGCCGGAAGTGTGCGGCGCCGTATCGCTTGGGTGCCGGTGGTTCCTAGCGCTTCGACGAACCGGCCCCGGCGGCAGTGTGCAGGTCGTCTACCCCGGGACGTTTGCCTCTGGCAACGAGCGGTCAGCTGAGCGATGGTCGTGGTGTGGTCGACATCGCCCGACGATGGGTGGCGCCGATCGTGCGCGAGTGGCACGAGCAAGGCAGCGCCTACGAGATCGTCCGGCTGCTCACTGCCCCGGCTCGGCGCGGGCTGGTACGCCTCACCGTGGAGCACCCCGAGAACCTGCCAACGCACGGGCCGGTGATCGTGGTGGCCAACCACCGTTCGTTCTTCGACTCCGTGTTGTTGATGTTCGCCCTGCCGCGACCCGTGTCGGTGCTCGGCAAGGCCGAGTACACGGACCGGTGGATCACGAGATGGCTGTTCTGTGGGGCCGGGATGATCCCGATCCGGCGCGAGAATCCCGGCGATCTCGTCCGGGCGTTCGCGCAAGTTGATGACGTCCTCGATCGCGGTCAGGTAGTCGGGCTGTTCCCCGAGGGAACCCGGTCACGAGATGGGCTGTTGCATCGTGGGCACTGCGGTGCAGCTCATCTTGCGCTGACCATGGGTGTCCCGATCGTGCCGGTTGGCATCATCGGCACCGACCGGATCCTGCCTACCGGCGCCCGGCTGGTGCGCCCGTTCCGGCACGCCACGATCAGCATTGGTGAGCCGATCCTCACCTCCGACGCTGGGTTCACGTCGAGTACGAACCGTGCTCGACGCCAAATCACCGACCGGTTCATGAGTGAGATCCGGCGACTCTGTCGGCAGGACTACGTCGACCAGTACGCACCGCTGCCATCCGCTGACTCAGACGAGCCCGTATCGAGTGGGCTTCATCGAACCCGGCGGTAGCGCCGGGGCGCCGTTATGGGGCGGGTTGGCAAGGGATTGATTGGTGCATGAAATGCGCAGGGGGTGTAGCCGTGCTCGGCGAGCCAGTGCCGCGCTCGGCCCATTCGGGCGTCATCGCGGTGGCGATGCCAACTCGTGAACTGGTCGTCGTCGCGTTGCAACGTGGCGAGGACCGTCTTGTCGGAGCCGGGCGCTGAGCGCCTCGGACTCAACCGTTGCGATGAATCGCTCCATGTCGCCGTACGCGGCCGTGGAGCCTTCCCCGCGCACGAGCAACCACCGGCCAGTGTCGTCGGGGTCGAAGTCGTCGGGTCCCTGATCGAGGTCGAAGAGCTCACCCGGCCAGACGACACCGGACTCGAGGTCGATGTACGACTCGCTACTCGGCGGCTGGTCGATGACGTCCGCAAGATCGTCGAGATCCACCCCGATCTGAATCAGCTCGCTTGCTCGTTGTTCGGCGTAATCGATCAACGCGACGGCGAGCTCGGTGTCGCCGATCCAGCCGCGCTGACCAAGTGCTGCCACGAGGTCACCGACCACTGCAGTCAGATCACTCGATGGTGCTGTGGCGAGTACCGCCGAGCCGGCCAGCTGCAGTCCGTCGGACGGAATTCCGGACCTGAACAGTGCAGCAAGACGCACTGCGTCTGCGCCGGCGTCGTGCAGTTGATCGCGCCATCGATCGTGGCTCACATCCTCCACGTCGGCGCCACGCTACGCGCCGCATCCGAATGTCTAGTCGTCGTTCGCTCCGGTTCTGGAGTGCTCCAGCTCTTGCCAACCCGCTCCATCAGGGCAATCTGCGCTCCGAGCGCGCCCGGGCGAGGGCTCGGCGACGAACTGGACAGCCCCAGAACGGTACGTATCGTTCTGGGGCTGCCCAGTTCAGCGACCCTGACCACTTAGCGTCAGCTCGCTGACCGACGGTCGCCCATTGAGCTGACGCTGACGTCCGTTAGCGCCCTATCTGCCGATCGGTCGCTGGATAGGGGTTTGCCAGTTCGGGCAATTTGCGCTACCTCACGAGGGGCCGCCCGTGCCACCTACCCGGCGTTCGGTGTGGTGCTCGCCGGGGAGCTACGGAGCTGCGAGTCGGCCGAACACCTCGTCGAGGTTCGGCCACGGAGGACCCGCACGAAGCACGCTCAGGAGTTCTCGACCAAATGGCATTCCGTTCGGGAGTTGATCTCCGGGTTCCCAACGCCACGCGGCGACCATCGCGAGAACGAGTTGCCGACAGTCGCGGAGCAGCGCTTGATCGACGCCGGGGTAGTGCTCGCTGACCGTCTCGGGGACATGGGCGAGATAGAACTCGACGGGGCCGCGGCAGCACGTCTCGAGGTCAACGAACAGCGGTCCACTCGCGGTGTTGAGCACGTTGCCTGGGTGCGGCTCGCCGTGAAGCAGCTGCTCGGCAGCCCCGTGGTCGCGAATCACCCGTCGCAGCCGTCGCAGTGTGCTGGCGAGCATCTCTCGGTCCGCGTCAGTGAGGTCCGGAGTGAGAACACGACTCGTGACGAGCTGCTCGGCGCTCGCGACTCGATCCGTGAAATGTGGCGTCGCGACAACGAGTTTGCGCATGCCGGCGTGCAGGCGCTCGAGAGCGTCGGCGTAGGCGGCCGGTGAGATCGCGGGGGTCGCCGGTTCGTAGTAGGTCCACAGCGTGACCTCGAAGCCGTCACGCTCGTAGCCGCGCGGCTCCACCCGCGGCTCCAAAGCAGCCACAGGGCTCTCGGTTTTGGCGAGCTGTTGAGCAAGCTCGACCTCGAACTGAGCGTGCTCGTGCCCCATAGGTGCGACTCGCGCAAAGACGTCGCACGGCAGCAGCCGCAGCGCGAGCTTGTTCGAGTTCTGAAGAACGGTCGCGTCATCAGCTGGCAGGTCGAGCGCCACGACGATCGAGATCGCCGTGTCGATCGCGCGGGCGACGTCGGGTGATTCCACCGTCGAATCCTGGCATGGGGGGCGCCAGAACAAGGGCGAGATACCCGCCGTTCTGCGCTCGACCGCCCAACAGCAGAGAACCGATCGCGAGCGCGACATATTCGCGTTGAAGGCCCTCGTACGGCGGCCGCGTGAGCGTCGTTCGTGCTCAAGGGCGGCAGGGCCGAGGAAGTCCACGCATGAGCCGTTACGGGACATTTCACTGCGTCACTGATCCCACCCATATCGGCGTCGATCCGCGCTCCTTTCGAGATACGCGATCGACGCATATCGTGCGCTCCGATTGACGGTACGCATCGGTTCAAGATGTCCTCCGCGGTTATTCCGGCAATCGCCCCGGGTTATTCCGGTGATCGGTGTGGGCGCCGGAGACGGGTGGGAGTGGGCGAGACTGTGGTGGTGTCGGGTGCTCACGGTGGCGGTGATGGTGATGCGACGAGGGCGTTGCAGCGTGCTGCACCGCCAGCCGAGGCGCTGGCGTGGGTCACCACTGTGGCTGGAGCGCGATCGGTGGGCTCGGTGGAACCGATGCCGGATGGGGCGTCGTTGGCGATGCACCGGGTCACGGTCACTTTCGCCGATGGTGACAGTGGCTGCGCGCGGTCCGCGCGATGATCCACCACGTGGTGCCCGAGCACCCGACCGCAGACATCGAGATCCGACGCCGGGAGGCGCAGGCGATCTTCGACAGCTCAGGCGCAGCCGACAAGACACTGTTGGGGATCTCCGGGGCGCCCCACTACCTGGCGGGCCGCCGTCGTGAGGCACTCGACGTTGTCGTCGAGTGGTTGCGCAAGCGGTTCCCCTGAGCGGGCGAATCAGTCAGCGATCTCGATCGACGATCCCTTGGGCAACTCGTCGCGGATGCTGGAGACCGCTCGTGCTACATCGTCGTGCTTGCCTTCCACCGTGACGCTGAGCTCGACTGAATTCTCGTCGACGATCGATGGCTGCTCTGACGAGGTCAGCTCGAGTCCGTCGGCATCTGCCAGGTTGGTGGCGACACGGACAGCGAGCGCTGCCGGCCCCTCGATTCTGATTCGGTAGACGGTCACCGCTCCAGCGTTCCACACGAGCGGTGCAACCCGATGACCCGGCCCGGCTCACTCGCCCGGCCAGGCTCAACGGGTTCGATTTCGGTACCGGGAGTACCGAAATCGAACCCAACGGTCGTGAGCTCAGCCGGCTTCGTTGACAGCGATGAGCGTCTCGAGGGCCATGAAGGCCTGAGGCCCGGCAATGGCGGTGTTCGCCATGACGGCGACGGCGATCAGCTCCGACGGGCTCCAAACGCGATGCGGGTCGTTGAGCACCGCGGGGTTGTCGTTGTACTCGCCCAACCCGCTGGTGTGCTGGAGGAGCTGGCGCGGTGTGATCCGGTCGGCGTCGGCGAGGTCGGGCAGGAACCGATCGATCCCGGCGGCGAGGTCGATCTTGCCTTCATCGGCGAGTTGCAGCACGACCACCGCGACGAAGGTCTTGGTGACGCTGCCGATGTTCCACTCGACGAGACGGTCATCGCGATCGTGGTGATCGGTGCCCGCCGACCCTTCGTCCTGAGGCCGCGTGCACCCGGTGGCGTGCCCGTCGAGCGCGTGCCGGCCGGCAGTTCAGCGACGGAACCCGCCAACCCGGGTCGCGAAGCCGAGCGGTCTGACCCGGTTGCGAGCCTTCGGGCGCCCGACCAAGCTCGTTGGGATTGGTATCACGCCACGGGCGGCCGAAATCGCGCCCACGCGCGGGAGCTCACGTCGAGTCCGTCAGCTGGCGAGACAGACCGTGTTCTTCCCGGCGTGCTTGGCGTTGTACAACGCCTCGTCCGCCCGACGGGCCAGCATCGCCGGGATCAACGGCTGGGCGCCGACCGCGACGCCGACTGAGGCGCCCACCGTGAGACGCAACCCGTTGGCGATCAGCGGCATGCGGATCGCTTCGATGATCCGGTTGGCGACCGTGCGACCGTGAACCGGATCGCTCATCCCGGCACAGATGACGGCGAACTCGTCACCGCCGAGACGCCCGACCGTGTCGTGGGGACCGATGACGCTGGCGATTCGTCGGCCGACCTCTTTCAACACGTGGTCGCCGACAGGATGCCCGTAGACGTCGTTGATCGGCTTGAAGTCGTCGAGGTCGATGTACAACAAGATGAGGTTGTCGTCGGCCAACTCGTCGAGTCGCTGGGCGAACTCGGCGCGATTGGCGAGGCCGGTCAGCGGGTCGTGCGCCGCAGCCCAGCGCAGCGTCCGCTTCGTGCGGTGGTCGGCGATGGCCAACGCGGCGAGGCGGAGGGCGACGTGGATCGGTGATTGTGAGGCTGCTTGGAAGTCGACGGTCGATGCGCTCCACGCAACCATCGCGCCGAGGATCTCCGGGCCGGTCGGCGCCACGATCGGAACGATGAACGCACCTATGTAGCCGGCCGCGGCGGCATGCTGGCCGGCGCCGTCAAGCATCGGGTCGTCGAGGTCCGTCACGATGACCGGAGCGGTCAGGGCGTTCGACCAGACCAGCTGCGCCACGTTCGCCAATCTCGTGTCGAGTGGCGTTGAACCAGCTGCACTGACGGTGATGATGCGTTCGTCATGCTTCCAGGCGATCGCGGTGCGCACTTCGGCGCCTCCCATGCACCGGTCGGCCAGACGGGCGATGATCGGCAGCACGACTTCCACCTCGGCGCCGGAGCCGAGCATCTCGATCGCTCGGGCAAGGTCGGATCGGTCGTTCACCCGGCGGCACGTGCACAGGACCCCGCGCACGTCGTCGTCGTCGAGGTGGTTCCACGTCGTGGTCTCGAACGAGTGCCAGGCACCGTTGACGTCGGCGATGCGGATATCGGCGGCCTCGGGCGCAAACGCTGCGGTGAGCCGCTGATGGTCAGCACCCTCGAGGACCTGGGTCATCACTTCGAGCACCAGTCCGAGGTCGTCGGGGTGAACGAACTCCGTGCCGTTGCGGCCGATGACGTTGCCCCAACCGAGGATGCGCGACAACGTCTCGCTGTGCCACACGATGTCGAACTGATCGTCGAGCAGCAGCGTGAACTCGCCTTCCTTGCGGCTGATGGAGTTCAGCGCGCGTTGTTGGGTCTCCACGTCTGTGCATCGGCGCCGAGATGTCCCGACTTGAGGACCATCGGCTGAAGACCACCGGGCGAGCATGCCGACGATTGGTGGATCGTCTCCCACCTGCTGGCAGCGGATTCGCCGGTCTTGATCCCGGCGCGATGGCAGATGACCGTCTCGCTCGGCACCCACATTGTGCTGTCGTGCTTCGGGGTGGCGTTCCCCGCGATGATCTGCGTCGTTCACGGGCGAGGGATTCGCGATGGCGACGATGTCGCACTCGGTTTGGCCAAGCGGTGGTCGAAGGTCGCGGCCGTGCTCCTCGCGGTCGGAGCAGTCTCGGGCACCATCCTCAGCTCGGCGATCTCGTCGCCGTTGATCGCCGCCTCGAGCACCGATCGCATTCCGGCGCGCGAGCGCTCGGAAAGCGCGATACCCGACGACCTCGTGGCGTCGATGATGTCCTGGTCGTTCATCACTTCACTCCTTGGGTGAGGATCGAGCGCAACGTGGTGCGCGCTCGGGCCAGCAACGACTCGGTCGCGTGAACGCTGCGACCCATTGTGTGAGCCACCTCCGAGACCGTCATCTCGTCGACGTATCGAAGCACCAAGACGGCTCGCTGGTCGGCCGGGACTTCGGTGCCAACGCATCGACTGCGCGCCCACCATCGTCCTCTGTGAGCGGACTGCCGATGGCGCGCAGCTCGCGCGCCCGGCCTCGTACGTCGCGCTTCAGCTGGTCGAGGTAGCGATGCCGGCACGACACGATGAGCCAGCCAACGTCGCGTCGCCGCCCTCAGCCGCGACGCATGCCGATACAGCTCGTCGACGGTCCGCTCGTACAAGGCGAGCAAGTCGGCGTCGGTCATCGTGGCCATTCGTAGCACCCGTGGTCCATCCGCAATCACGACATGGAGACGATGCCGCGTTCCCGGCGAATCCGTCGCGGCCGTGTTGCAGGTCCGTGACGAAGTGGTCGC
The DNA here is from genome assembly GCA_031427935.1 of Ilumatobacteraceae bacterium. GTDB lineage: Bacteria > Actinomycetota > Acidimicrobiia > Acidimicrobiales > Ilumatobacteraceae > JAENVT01. Next base: position 23,088 of record JANPOJ010000345.1, read on the forward strand.
GGAGGTCAGGGAATGCCGGAGCCGGATGGCAGCGACGCAGGTGCCGTGAACGATCCACTGACCGACACCGTGAACGTCTCGCCGACTTGCGACGAGACCGTGACGGTGATGCCGTCGATCACGGTGGTGGTGCCGACCGCGAGGAGGTGGTCGTACGAATGGGGCACGCCGATCGCGGGTGCCTGCCGGCGGTCAGTGCTGATGCACGCCCCGAACGCCGGGCCGAGGTTCGGGCATTCGTGCGGTCGCTGGTCGATGATGAACGCGGCGACGCCACCGTGCGGGAAGTCGACGTCCGCGCCGGAGTCCGGTCTGGCCTCGAGCGTCAGCATCACCCGCGAGTTGGCCGGGTCGGGTGCCGCGAGCATCTGCAGACCACCCGTGCCGGCTGGCTCGAGCACGATGGTGTCGCCTCCGCCATCGTGCACAGGCACCTGGGAGTCGTCGATCCAGCCCGCCGCGAACCGGTTGAACGCGAGCGTGTTGTTGGGCAGGCACGGATGCTCGACGCCCGGCTCGATGAAGCCGCAGAGCGAGTCGATCGGCAGTTCGCTCATCATGTCGGTCGGGTTGTCGTACTCGTCACCAGGGCCGAAGAACGAATGTGGCCAATGGATCGTGTGGCCGATCTCGTGGGCATACGGTGACCCGTCCTCCCCGTTCTGGACGTCACCGGCGGCTGCGCCCCGTCGATCCCGTCGGGCAGCATCATGCCAGCTTTTGCCGCCGCATGACAGACCGGATTCCCGACGTAGGGTGGACCCGTGACCGGACCCATGGACACCCTCTCTGAGCGCATGCGCCAACTGCACGATGCCGGCTGGACCGAGCAGTTCGCGGTCGACGACGGGTGGCTGACCTGTGGCAACTGTGCAGTGAGGTACACCGCCGAAGACGTCGTGGTCGACGAGGTCTACCGCTTCGAGGGTGCCAGCGATCCGGGTGACGAATCGATCCTGTTTGCGATCACGACACCCTGCGGGCATCGCGGCACCCTGCCCGCCACATACGGGCCCGACACGCCGACCGATGTTGCCGACTTCGTGACCCGGCTACGGCTCGACCACCACTGAACGGTGATCGGCCGCGACCGGATCACGCGAACTTGTCGGGGAACTGGGCGATGATGCCCGCAGTCAACATGTCGGCCATGTGCAGGATCTGCTCGTGGACCTTGTCGTAGTCCGCAATGTCGGCAGTGAAGTTGCCCTGCAGGTGATCGACGGCTTCGGCAAGCGTGTTGTCGAGGTGGTCGTGCATCATCGCGCGCATGTCTGGCGCTGGCCAGTTGGCGGGGTTGGCCGTGCTGAGGAAGTCGGCGATCTGGTCGGCGTTCGCATACCACTGGTCCTTGGTGCTGGCGACCTTGGCACTGTCGCCTGCCTTCGCCGCCACGATCAGGTCGCCGGCGGTGAGGATGTGGTCGCGCAGCAGTGCCGTGAGCTGTGTCCCGGCGGCATCGCCGTAGAGCGGCTTCAAGGCGTCGCCGATGTCGGTCTGGTTCTGCAGCAGCCGTTGGGCGGTTGCGTCGGTGTCTGCCGAGCCGGCTTCCGCCGACACGATGTACATCCGGGTCCACACGATGTGGTCCTCCCACAGCTTGCGCATGGTGGTGCGAAGGTTGGTCTGGGCGGCCGTCGTCGGCGGTGCAGCGCGGTCGTTCGAGTCTGACGAGCACGACGTCGCGAAGAGGGTGACGGCGATCGCGCCGGCGATGAGCGCGGGGCGGAAATGGGTCGGAGAATGCATGGGGGGCTCCTTGATCGGTGTGGGTGGATTGGTGTCAGTCGGACGTGGATCCGCGA
>JANPOJ010000346.1:0-3754 GCA_031427935.1 Ilumatobacteraceae bacterium
CGCAACCCCGATGGCAGCCTGAAGGTGATCCCGGTCAATCTGGGCGGCGGCGCGTTTCAATCGGGCGGGCGTCGGGGCTGATCGAGAAGAACAGTGATCCGGCCAGCGACACGACCATCGCCACGTCACCGGCCGTCATCAGCGCATGGGTGCGGGCCAGTCGCCTGAACGGCGACACGACAGGGACCGGTGGGTGCGACGAGACGGGAGGGCGCCGGCCACTGGACACGCCCGGCATGGTAGGACGCTGGTCAGTCTTTGGCGCGGTCGAACTTGTAGCCGAGTCCCCGATAGGTGATGATCCGCGTCGGATTGGCCGGATCGGGCTCGACCTTGGCGCGGAGTCGTTTGATGTGCACATCGAGCGTCTTGGTGTCGCCGACGTAGTCGCTGCCCCACACCCGATCGATCAGCGTCTCGCGGGGCAGCACCCGGCCGGCGTTGGCCAACAGCAGGTGCAGCAACTCGAACTCCTTCAACGGCAACGAGACGTCGCCCCCGTCGATCGTCACGCGATGTTCGTCGGGATCGAGCACGACATCGCCGACCGCGACCGAGCCAGGTGAGAGCTCCGACGCAACGGATCCGTCGCCCGGGGATCGGCGCAACACAGCGCGCATCCTGGCGACGACTTCGCGCATGCGGTACGGCTTGGTGATGTAGTCGTCAGCACCGACCTCGAGCCCGACGACCGTGTCGATCTCGGCGCCCTTGGCGGTGACCATGATGATCGGCACGTGGCTGCGCTTGCGCAACTGGCGACACACGTCGATGCCGCTCAATCGAGGCAGCATCACGTCGAGCAGAACGATGTCGGGTTGCACGTCGTCGAAGCGCTGCACGGCCTCGAATCCGTCACCGACCGAGACCACGCGAAAACCCTCACGGGTCAGACCGATGGTCAATGCCTCGACGAAGCTCGGCTCGTCCTCGACGACCAGCACGACGGGTTGCGTTGTCACGAGTCGGTCACCGGTATACGAATGGTGAACACCGAGCCCTCGCCTTCTCTGGAATGGACCGTGACCTCTCCCGCATGGTTCGTCACGACGTGGCGCACGATCGACAGGCCGAGGCCGGTACCACCCGTGTCGCGGCTGCGCGCCCGGTCGACCCGATAGAACCGTTCGAAGATGCGGTCGATGTCGCGGGCGGGGATGCCGACACCGGTATCGGTGACGCTGATCTCGACCCACCCGTTCTCACTGCGGGCCTCGACCATCACGCTCGATCCTTCGTCGCTGTACTTGACGGCGTTCTCCAGCAGGTTGGCGATCGCCGAGACCAGTTGACGATGGCTGCCCACCACGTGCAGATCACCCGAGCCGTGATCGACGCCGACCTTGATCGAATGGTGCTCCGCAGCAGGCCGGGCGCGTTGGACGGCATCGTCGATCACCTGGGCGACCGCGACGACGTCGGTTGCCGCAGCACCGCCGAGCTCGGTGCGCGACAGCTCCAACAAGTCGTCGATCGTTCGCGCCGCGCGGTGCGCCTCGCCGACCATCTTGTCGGCCAGCCTGCGGGTGGCCGCTGGGTCGTCCATGTCTGCCAGCGCTTCTGCCAGCACGGCGAGGGCACCGACGGGCGTCTTCAACTCGTGGCTGATGTTGGCGACGAAATCGGTTCGCACTGCATCGAGACGGGCCCGTTCGCTGACATCGTCGATGGTCACCAGGGCGCCACCGTCCTCCAATGGGATCGCCTGGACGGCCAGCACGGATCGGGGTGGCCCGATGAACTCGACAGTCTGGCCGCTTGCGTCTCCGCGCACGGCTCGGCGCACATGGCGCTCGACCGCTTCTTTCACCAGCACTGCGGCATGGCCGTGATGCGTGCGGGCGGCAATGTTCTCGACGGTCGTGTGCCCGGTCGAATCAGCCAACACGACACCGATCGGCAGCGCGTCGAGGGCTCGCCGGAGTTGCAGGATCTCGGCTTCGAGCTGCGCCCGCACTTGGAGATCGTCGTCGTGGTGCGACTCGGCGACCGGGGTAGGTCGGCGACGACGGAAGGTCATCACGACGAGAGTTCACCGGGCGGGGTGGTCGTCAGCCGCGGCAACTCGCCCGTGTCGTCGGTACGGAGCCGGAACCGGGCAGCGCCTTGATGTTCCGGCAGCCACCCGGTGATCACGAACCGAACGCGCTCGCCGACGTTGACGGCGTGGTCACCGATCCGCTCGTAGAAGCGTGCAACCACCGCCAACTGCACCGCGACCTGGAGGTCGATGCGCCCGGCTGCATGGCTCTCGAAGATCGCCTGCACGAACTGCTTCTGCAACCCATCGAGATACGAATCCATGTCGTCGATCGCCGCAGCCTTGGCGGCATCGTTCTCGACGAACGACTCGATGGCCGCGGTGTACAGCTGCTGGGCCTGCTCGCCCATCCGCGAGATGATGCCGCGCAGCTTCGGGTCGAGGTCGTGTCCGTAGATGCGTCGCGCCGCCTTGCAGATGTTGCACACCAGGTCTGCGGAGCGCTCGACGTCGGCAATCATCTTCATCAGCGCGACGACCTGGCGAAGGTCGCTGGCAACCGGGGCCTGCAGGGCCAGGATCCGGTAGCAGTGCTCTTCCAGGTCGAGCGAGCGGGCATCGATCTCGTCGTCGCCCTGGATGATGTAGTCGGCACCTTCGAGATCGCCGTCGAGCAACACTGCCGTCGCCCGCGGGATCAGTTCGGTCACCGACGCGGCGAGACGCACGAGCTCGGCGCGCGCCTCGTCGAGATCGTTGTGAAAACCCTTGCGCAGCTCGTCCATCAGCCGAACCTTCCCGTCACGTAGCGCTCGGTGCGAAGATCGCTGGGATTCGAGAAGATCTTGGCGGTGCGCCCGAACTCGACCATCACACCGGTTCGGCGATCACCTTCACTGCTGACCTCGGTCGTGAAGAACGCGACCCGATCGCTGACTCGCGCTGCCTGCTGCATGTTGTGGGTGACGATCACGATCGTGTAGCGCTGCTTCATCTCCTGCATCAGTTCTTCGATCCTGGCCGTGGCGATGGGATCGAGGGCGCTGCACGGCTCGTCCATCAAGATCACGTCGGGCTCGACGGCGATCGCTCTGGCGATGCACAGGCGCTGTTGCTGACCGCCCGACAGGCTGAGTCCCGACGCCTTCAGGCGATCCTTGACCTCGTCCCACAACGCGGCGCCGCGCAGCGACCGCTCGACGATCTCGTCGAGTGCGGCCTTGTCGCGCAGGCCGGTCAGGCGCGGTCCGTAGGCGACGTTGGCGTAGATGCTCTTGGGGAACGGGTTGGCCTTCTGGAACACCATGCCGATCCGCCGGCGAACCTCGACAGCGTTGATGGCCGGGCCGTACAGGTTGACGCCGTGGTAGTTGACCGTGCCCTCCACCCGAGCGCCGACGACGAGGTCGTTCATCCGGTTGAAGCAGCGCAGCACGGTTGTCTTGCCGCAACCCGACGGGCCGATGAAGGCAGTGATCTCGTGCTCCCGGATCGACAGGTCGACGTCACGCACCGCGCAGAAGGCGCCGTAGTACACCGACAGCCCGACCGTGGTGAGCAGTCCGGGTGTGGCTGGGATTTCACTGATCGATTCGTCGGCACCTTGGTCCTGCAAGGTCGTCACTCGTTGCTCCACCCGGTCGCCGACATCATCGGAGACAACGGTAGTTGGAAATGGAGGATCTACCGACACGAGCACCGACGACAACGTAGAGGCCCGAGGTGTCGCCAAGCCTGAGCCGAGGTGAACCACAGGTGAACAGCAGGAGAACG